>JAYTVX010000206.1:0-4439 GCA_043743775.1 Bacteroidales bacterium
TAAATGATATTTGGAATAACCTTGAACGATCTCGACTCATGAGAAAACCAAAAAAGCAATTCTATGTGGTTATTCTCGTATTCACATTGATTCTTGGGCTAATCAGCTATAAAATATTCTTCCAACCCGATACTTATAAGATAAATAAGTTCAAATATCCCATTTTTGGCATCGATATCTCGAAGCACAACGGGAAAATCAATTGGGACAAGCTTAAGAATAGCAATCTCGATTTTGTTTTTATTAAAGCGACTGAAGGAAAAACCCGCCTCGATCCCTGCTACCAGTACAACCTTAAGGGAGCAAAAAGTATTAATGTAAGAGTAGGTGCTTACCACTTCTTCAAATTTAACCGAGATGGTGCCGACCAAGCCCGTAATTTTTTGAGTAAAATAAATATCTACAACCTTAATTTTGCCCCAATCCTAGACGTTGAGGAATCGGGAAATTTTACCAACCGAAATAACCCAAAACTTGTAATCGCAGAGATTAGAGACTTTATCAAATATGTTGAAGCAAGGTCATCCCGAAAAGTGATAATCTACACCAATGGGAACGAGTACAATAAGTACATCAAGAATAATTTCAACAGCAACCCAGTTTGGATCTGCTCCCTCGATGAGGAGCCACCCATTGATAGGTCTTGGAAATACTGGCAGTACGCCCACAGAGGTGAGTTAGAAGGAATAAAGGGTTGGGTTGATTTAAATACCTTCAACGGCAGTAAAAGCGATTGGAATAGCTATATCAGTGGCGGTGCAAGGTGATCTCGAAACCTTATAATTTTCAAGATTTTGTTTTCAAAAAAGAAAAGCTATTTTTTAGCAGCTGTTACCAGTTGGGCTTATTCTTTCTCTTGTTAAGTTGTCCATTGCCTCATTGTTTAGCTATTTATCCTATTTGCTGTCTGCCCATCAATGAAATCTAGGGTTGTTGATGTAAATTGAACTATGGAATTATAAATTGGAACATGGTCTCCATTAGGAATAATCCATAAAGCAGAATTTGGTATAGAACGGTAAATGCTTAAAGCAATTTCAACTGGAAAAAAGCTGTCTCGGTCACCATGTATTATGAGAGTTCGAGTTGTAATTGTCGATAAATTTTGTTCCGTAAAATTCATGTCATCATGGTTTTCGTGAAATGCGTTGAACTGTCTAATGAGTTGTCGAATTTGTTCGTCACCACGTTTTGCACATTCTAGATACATTTCTTTCACTTCTTTTGGCAATGTTTCAAAAGAAGCTCTTCGCATAATCGTTTTTGCTTGTTCAGGAAAATATGAAGTTGTGCTAATCAATACCATAGAGTCGATACGATTTGGTCGACTAGTAGCCATGTGAAGTAGTATCATACCGCCTGTACTCATTCCTATGGCTGAAAAATTATTAATTCCCAACTTTTCAAGCAACAAGAAAACATCATTAGCCGCTTCCTTGTGAGTGAACTTGTTATCTGGATTGGAAGAGTAACCATGTCCACGTAAATCAACAACTATAAGTCTATGGTGTTCTGAGAGCTTGTCGGTAAATGGAAGCCAATTTTGTGAGCATCCACCAAATCCATGCAAGAGTAACAAAGGCTTACCGACTCCATACTCTTCGTAATACATTTCAAAATTGCTAATTTGAATGGTATTACCTCGATTGGCTGTTATTTTAGGTGCGTAAGTCTTTGCCATTTGTAAATATTTCTAGTCGTATTATCTGTCGTTACTGTGGTCGTAGCCTTGCTGGTAACTTACTTAATATATTCACTTTTATTGCATATACACAACTACTTTAAAGCGTACATATACAGTTTTATAAGGAATGCGGTTAAATTGTTACCCAAGGTATTGAAAAAAGCTATACAAAGCAAAGAACTTTCCCCCCATGCTTCGACAAGCTCAGCATCCTCCCTCCCCTAAAAGCAAGTATCAACCTCCAAAAAACCTTTCGCATACTTCAAAAAACCTTTCACGTATTCTGAAAAACCTTTCCAACATGACAAAAAATACTTCACGTATGACAAAAAGTCTTTCACATGCTCTGAAAAACCTTTCGCATACTCCAAAAAACCTTTCACAAGCTGTCTCGGGGAAGGGAAGAATATCAAAAAGCAAAGAGCAAGCATCAAAAAACCGGGCATAAACCTATTCGGGCGGGTACAGGGTTTCAAAAAACCATTCTCAGGTTCCTCCAAGGAGGGGTCTGTTCAATAAGCTGTGTCAAATGGAAAAACTTAAATAAACTTAACCCATAAAAAAAGAGACATGAGTATTGAAGAGACATTTAGTTACGATGAATTTGAAAAAGAAGCACTTATTAAGCTAAAAATGGGTGTTTCCTTAGAAGGTGATGGTATTTTAGCACCATTGCTTAAACGACTTTTAGAAGCTGGCCTTCAAGGAGTGCTGGATGGTCATCTACTGGAAGAAAAAGCAAAAGACCCATTAAAAAAGAATCGTCGAAATGGGTTAAATACTAAGAAAGTTAAAACTCCGCTAAGCTAAAAATGGGGTTGCACCCGAAGGTAAAGTCACAGCAGAAGAGAGAACTCCGGCGTAGAGCGAAATCACCCGCCGTCCCCACTGCTCGCGCAGACAGCCTGTCCCGTAAAACGGAATCCTCGTCCGTGTACCAACAAAAAATCATAAAGCATTACAAAAGCCCAGCCGTAAAAAGTTAGGTTTTTTAATTTACCATGTAACAACCCCCAAACCCCTGAAAGGTGGCAGGGGTTGTTTCTGGGTGACATTAGCCATACCAATTGTTTCCATAAAAAGGCTTCCCTCTCGGGAAGCCTTGCTTCTTAATTATATCTTAAACTTAAAATTTATAAACGTTATCAGCAATCAGCTTATCGGCAATGCGACGACGAGCATCCTTAACGTTAACACCAGCAACATGGGTTAAGGTCTTCATCGCCTTATTCAGCTTCTCAGCCACTTCACCTTCGATGCATGAATAGATTGCATCTTTAGCATTCTTACGAATGTTGCTTGCAGCATCGTAAACGAATACATCAAGGATATCCCTGTTGATAGTGTTAGCACCTTTTAGATTCTCTAATTTTTGAACTCTTAATGCAAGCGATTCAGCAATATAAAGATCCATAATCATATTCGAAAGGTTGTTAACCACCTCTTGCTCGCTCATAAACGTCTTACCAAGTGCTTTGTTTGTGCTGTAAATTGCAAGCATAACGGCTTTCTTGTAGTTCTTTATGTAACGTAGCTTTTGCTCAAAGTAGCTCTCGCCAGCTTTTGCGCTATCATTTACAGCATCAAGGTTATTGTATAATGCTTCAGCTGGGCCAGTTAGGTCATATTCACCTTTTTGAGCACGCTTGGTTGCACTCTCTACAACAAGTAAACGGTTGATCTCGTTAGTTCCTTCGAAGATACGGTTGATACGAGAATCACGATAAGCCTTGTCAACATGCAACTCGGCAGAGTAACCCATACCTCCATGAATCTGAACACCCTCGTCAGCTACATAATCCAACATTTCTGAACCATATACCTTAAGGATTGCATCCTCAACAGCATAGTGGCTGATTGCATCAATAGCGGCTTTACCGTAATCGCAACCTTCAACTTTGTATTTATCTAGTAGAATATCAACATCCTGACTTACGCGATAGATAGCCGATTCGTGAGCATATGCTTTGATAACCATTTGAGCAAGTTTATGCTTAATGGTACCAAAATTTGAGATTAAAGTATTGAACTGCTTACGCTCATTGGCATATTTAACCGACAAACCAATAGTTTCCTTTGCTGCGCCAATTACGTTTGCACCAAGCTTCATACGACCCATGTGAAGAATGCTTAACGCAATACGGAAACCAGTACCGCGAGCACCAAGCATGTTCTCAACAGGAACTTTTACATCGGTATAGTAAATCTGAGCGGTAGATGAACCTTTAATGCCCATCTTGTGCTCATCTGGACCAATTACAACACCTGGCCAGCTGCTCTCAACAATAAAAGCGCTTAAAATACGGTCGTTATCGATTTTTGCAAAAACTACCTGAGTATCAGCAAAACCTGCATTGGTAATCCACATTTTTTGTCCGTTAAGGATATAATGTTTACCATCTTCGGATAGCTTAGCGTTTGTTTTACCTGAGTTAGCATCGCTACCAGCACCTGGCTCGGTTAAGCAATATGCACCGATAAGTTCGCCAGTTGCAAGGCGTGAAACGTATTTTTCGCGTTGATTCTCGTTACCATAATACATAATAGGCATTGTACCTATACCACAGTGGCACATGTAAGCAACAGAGAATGAGTAACCTGCTCCGGTTGTTTCAGCTACAAGCATTTGGGTAGTAAAATTCTGACCAAAGCCATTATATTGCTCAGGAACAGCAACTCCTAACATACCGAGTTCACCTGCTTTCTTTAGAAGTTCTTTCATTAAAACTCTATCGCCCTTTTCTGTTTTCTCAAG
>JAYTVX010000207.1:0-3316 GCA_043743775.1 Bacteroidales bacterium
GAAGCACAAACCGAAACTATTTGAAACGAACAGGTTCACCGCCCACAAATCAGCAGTATCAGCTGGTGTTTTTGTAGGGGGGGGTGACGATTGAAATAAAACAAATAACAAATGATTATGAGGCTATTGGATACGTTAAAACACTAAATTGCCTTTTAGTCGGATAATAGTGATTATAAATGCTAACTATCGAAAATAACGATTACTCTGACTCTTCAATCTCGAAATCTTGGGTATAATGGATTAAAAAAACCGACTTGTTATCAAACCCATCAACGCTACTCTTCTGTATAAATCGATAATTCGATTGTAGCTGATCAACAGTAAGATCTGGAAGGCAGTATTTAAAATCAACCCCATACTTCTTCATCGCATTCAAGAAATACAAACCGATATCGTACCCCTGAAACGAATACTGAGAAGCCTCGGCCCTGTAGTAATGTCTGTAATCATCAACAAATCTCTTTACATTCTTCAGCTTATAGTTAACGTAGTAAGGAGTAAAAAGATGAAGGTTTAGCTTATAGTAATAATCAACAGGGACATTACGAAACCTCTGCCACTTAGGGAAACCGTACACTTTCACCCTGTAGCTATAGTAGGTTGTTAGAGCAAATAGATGGCTGAGAAAATCTGAAACAAAAGCCTCATTCTCCGATGGGATTATGAAAATATTCTCCTTTTGATCAGTCATACTCTGGTTCAGTTTATCCTGAATTTCTGTGGTAACACCACCGGGTTTATACATCAACTCCTTAAAGTGGATTATTTCAGAGTTTGCACATTGATTTATCCGATTCTTAATGAGTTCCTTGTATTTGTTACTCATATCAAGCATTGAGCTATCATCCTCATAAACAAACATGAGATTCTTATCCTGACAAAAGTCAACCGTTGAAACAAACTCTTTAAACTGAACTAATGTTGATGGGTTAACCTGAAAAAAGTAAGGATTACCTTTTAATAAATCGTCGTTTTGCGATAATGGGGAAACAATATTTATTCTATTTTCACGGGAGAAGTCGGCAAAAGGTTGTAAGAGTTCAGGGTAAACGGGACCAATAATTAAGTCTGATTCTTTCACCCCTTTTTCAGTTAGCAGTTTTTTAGATTCATTGATGTTCTTACTTGTATTGTAAACCGAAATATTAAGTGAAAGTCCATCGCGTTTTAAAGAATCAACAGCCAATAAAAATCCTTGATAAAAATCTAAGAAATTATGAGCCTTAGATGATATTTTTTCTGATTCTTTTGATTTTTCAGGACTTGTTCCACCCGTTTCGATTGGGACCAATGCTGTTGAATCAACATCCTCTTCACCCGGTAGTAACGGAAGAAGTAACGAAATATTAAAAACACGCTTTGAACTACGATAATTAAACGTGTCGCATTTTACTCGTGGAGTTGTATAATCTTGAATATTTGCTGTTGGCTGAGTTTTGTTCGTAGCTTCCTTTGGAATTGTTGTCGTTGAAATCGAGACTACTGTTTTTTGTGGAATTTTTAGAACTGATCCCGCCTTGAGTCCATTCGACAATACCTCCTTGTTAAGATTCTCAATAGTTTGAATATTTACATTGTAAAACTTAGATATTGAATAAAGACCCTCCTTGGCTTTCACCTGATGGTAGATATACATCCCCGAATCCTTTTGTACCCCTTGATTGATCGTATTTAGTCGTTCTCGAGGAATTAAAAGCACCTGGCTAAGTATGAGTCCACCCTGAACATCAGGGTTTACTTTAACAATATCATCGATCGAAACTTGATACAGTCTTGAAAGACCAAAAAGGGTTTCACCCTTCTTTACGATGTGGTATATGTACTTATCGTCCTCGCCTTGCTTTGGAAGATCCTTTGCAGGAATCTTTAACGCCTGATCAACCTTAATACCTAAGTAAATATCAGGATTTTCCATGGCAATCTCCATCTGGCTCACCCCATAAACTTTACTAATTGAATAAAGCGATTCTCCTTTCTGAATAATATGAATGTAGTAGTACTTACCTTCAATTTTTACCTTATCAGTCGATTTCTCAATCTGAACTTTGGACTCAACCTGTTGCGAGTACAATGGATTGAAACACAATACCATAAATATAATAAGAAGTATTTTTCTTAGCTGCATTGCCGATAGTATTTGGTAAAACTGTGCAAATGTAAGGAATCAATTTCGTTTACCGAAAACTCTAATAGATTTTCCAACCTCTTTATTTTAAAAGGAGGCAATAGACTAAAAGTTTTTTATGCTATAAACAATTGGTTGTAAGTAGTCGGTTGAAGCTCATCAAATCACACTTCTAACATTTAACTTTTTAACTTTTGACTTTTCGTTCCTCACTTCTCGCTAAGTTTAGCTATTATTGCGCCCTATAAGAAACTATGTCAGAAGAACATCAAAATACAGAACTATTTGCCATTGCCCTTCAGCAACACAGGTACTTAGGTATGATTTTCATTCCCTACATCATACGTTTAATAAACAACGAAGGAGAGATTTATACTATTGTTGAGAATATCCACGAGTTAAATCATAAGAAATGGGAATCCATAATCCCCAAAGAGGGAGTCGAACTTTTAAAAAATCTTAACGAGATATCGGATAGTTTAGTTCATAAACAATTCAGCAAAGGAAAGCTAACTGTTTCTGAATTTTACAAATCATTAGCAGTTAATGATCAGGTATTTCAGTTAGTTAGGGCTTATATTGAGCGTAGGATGCTGAAATGCTTTGATATCCTTTGTAAAAATCAGGCACCTGTCTTCCTAAAGGAGAAAAATTTCAATAATCTTTACGAGGACCATCGTTTAAAACTTGTAGTGGAACATGCTCTACCCGTTTTTCACTTTGCCATTACGGAAACCGAATGCCGATATAGAATCGATGCATCGTGTATTGGAAAATCGATAAATCTCACCAACAAAGAAACGCAGATAATTTGCAATGATCCCTGTTTACTTCGGGTTAATAATAATCTGTTCAGGTTTTCAGGTATTGATGGGAAGAAACTTAGCCCATTTTTGACCAAAGAGTATATATCTATTCCAAAATCAGCGGAACGAAAGTACTTCGAAACCTTTGTACTTAATACCGTCAGAAATCAAATTGTAGAACCCGATGGATTTATTATCGAGCAAAGCAATCCCGAAAAAAAGGCCTTGCTTTCGATCGAAGATCGGCTTGCAGGAGGCATAGGGCTTGTACTGAAATATATTTATAACAAAAAAACGTATCTGGCAAACTCTAAACCAGACCCTGAAGTAATCCTAAATATCGAAAACGACAGCTATATATTTACTCGCTTTGCTCGAGATG
>JAYTVX010000208.1:0-2055 GCA_043743775.1 Bacteroidales bacterium
CAATGTACCCACCAATGGATGTTATTTTGATATTAGAACAAAAGAGATTACTAGCAATATTGACCAAGTTATCGAAAATATTTGGTCAATAGGAGGCGATCGTGGTTGGTATTACGGCAATTGGCTATGGCATATCCGAGGGTTTATGGATAAACTTTTTGGAGGAGTTGGTTTAAGACGAGGCAGAACAAATGCGAATACAATCAACACTGGAGATACTCTTGATTTCTGGCGTGTCCTTGCTGCCGACAAGCAAAACAAGCGGTTACTGCTATATGCCGAAATGAAGTTGCCCGGTGAAGCATGGTTAGAGTTTAAAATCATTAAAAAGAACAATAAGGACTATTTGCAGCAAACGGCAACATTTCGTCCTAAAGGTTTACTCGGTAGATTGTATTGGTATTCAGTTTTACCTTTCCATTTCTTTGTATTTAATGGGATGGCGAAGAATGTAATTAGATATCAAAATTCTATTGCAACCGATTAAAAAAAACACGAAAAATCAACTTTCTTGCTAAGTCCCTAAAACTTTTAGGGTAATGTGGGAAGAAATCAACTTCAAACTCCCCAACAGTTCAAACCACAGAAACAACATAAGTGCTCAAGGCACTCGAAGTACTTTAGTGCGCTTTAGACACTTATTTCAAAAGCAACTCAAAATCCATTTCTAACGGTTTCTGATTATCAAAATCAAAGAGGGTAAGCTTACGCATATTGAAGTAGAACTGCCAGAAATTGCTGAGGGTATTAATGTACTTTTGCTTTGCAGCATCGCGCTCGGTTTGAGCAATGTTTAGGTCAAGAACACCAATCTTTCCGATCAAAAATCTTTCCTTGGTTACATTATACCGATTCTGTGAGATGGAATCTGCTTTTGCTGAAAGCATCACCTGATCATCCTGACGGTTAAACTGCATAACCTTCAAAAATACATCCTGCTCAAAATCCGTTAAGGCTTGCTCTACTGTTGTTCGAGCAACCTCCCTCGACGATTGTGCCATCTTAACCTTTCCTTTGCCTAAACCCCAGTCAAGGATAGGAATTGTCAATTCTACCTTAACGCTTTGCATATCATTATAATTCTGATAGGTATTTTTAAGAAGTTCAGCATCTCTGTTAATACCATAGTTAAAGTTTAGATTTGCGTTGAAACCTCTTTCCGATCGTGCCTTAGCAACATCCCTATCAGCTTCAATAAGCTGACGGCTAAACTCAAGCATTCTAGGATTATTAGTTTTCGAGAGCGTTAAAACCTCATCATACTTCACCTCTGTTTTTGGTGTTGACTCAGGAATAATGAGCTCTAGATCGTAAATATCGTTTAGCCCGAGGAATGATTTTATTTTAGATTTTTTAAATTGCAGATCAACTTCGCCATCGCTAACTTCACTTCCAGCATTCAAAAAGCTCAGCTGCATTTGAAGAAGTTCGTTTTCGGCAATGGTGCCAATGTTATATCTTCCTTTTGCTATCTTGTAAAGGGTATCGGAGTTTGCGTAGTTCAGTTTGGCTGTTCTAAGGTTCTGCTGGGCTAAAATAAGATCGAAGAATAGGCGGGAGGCATCCATCGAAATGTTTTCAAGAGCTTGAAGATAGTTTCGCTTAGCCTCTTCATACTTAATAGGCTCAATCTTTTTATTCCATCTTAGCGTGTTGAATCCAAAGATTGGTTGTGTAAATCCAATTTGGTATGGTACTGATTTATATGAGGATGAATCGTTTTTGAAGTTATCGTTCCGATCCAATGATGTGTTAACATAAATTTTGCCACCCGTTAAACCAATATTCTGACTAAGTTCAAACCCAGCGGATACGGTGTTACTATTGTTCTCGATATATTTAATGGAACCATCGGGATTTTGATATTTTATAAGCGATCTGTTATAATCGGGCAAAGTAGTTCTCATGGTTAAACTTGGTAAATACTCCGCTTCGTATGAGCGATACTCCCAGTACGATGCCCTAAACCGATGCTTAGCAAGTATTGCCTGTGGTGATTGATCTTTGGCTAATCGAATTACATCATCTAATCCAATCCGATTTACTGGTTTTTGA
>JAYTVX010000209.1:0-3636 GCA_043743775.1 Bacteroidales bacterium
CCATCGAGGTACGATAAAATATGCTTTTGATAATTTTTGCAGTTCATATTCTGGCTATTTATTAGTTTGACAATGAAGTTCTTAAAAACTTGCACTTAGTTAGCATTTATTTTATAAAAATCTGAAAGTAATTTTTGCAAATTGGCTTTTGCCCTAAAAATAAGGGACTCTACAGACGATAACGATATATCCATAACATCAGCAACCTCCTTGTATGAAAGATCTTGATATTTATTCAGAATGAAGGCGATTTTCTGATTTTTAGGGAGGCTATTAATTGCCTGCTTTAAAGTTCTATGGAGTTCTTTTGTGTTAATATCATGATCCGCTTCGCTGGATGAATCACTACTTGTATCTACTAGCAAGCATTCCTTTTCAGATGTCCCGAACATACTGGTAATGCTGGTGAGTATGGTTCCTCTTTTCTTTTTTCGGATAAAGTTTAGCGATTTATTTACAGCGATCCTGTAAATCCATGTTGAGAGCTTCGATTCGTTTCTGAAATTGGGAAGCGATTCGAAGAGTTCAATGAATACATCCTGGGCTAGATCCTCAGCATCGGCATAGCCATTTACAAAACCCCGGCATGTGTTAACTACCATTTTCTGGTATTTATCAACAAGCAGGGCAAATGCGCCGTGATCGTTATTCTGTAAAACCTTTTGTATTAGCTCATGATCATCCATCGTAACCTAATCCTTTAACTCATTTATGACACATTATAATAGATTTACTTGCGGATTACCATAAATTTTCTTGAATTAATTAGAGTATGTCCATAAACTCGTCATTGCGAACGAAGCTAAGCAATCTCAACATTGATAGCCAATGGATTAACTTCGTTGAACTCGGCAAAGCCTCGGTTGCTTCGGAAAAAACCCTCGCAATGACGCAATTGGGTGACTTTATGGACAGACTCTAATTACCCTTTGCAGAGATACTTGTTCCTAGTTTCGAGTTTCTATATCGAAGTAAAGAACCATAAACTATGATTTTTGTCTTTGTCTTATTTTTTATAACGGCAATTTCTTCCACCTAACTTTATCATTTCTCTCAAACTTTTTGATTATCATATAGTTTATTATTCCTATTATAATCATAGCGAAGAGGAATAGGGGATAGGTAATTTTCCAGTTCATTGGTCCAGTCATCATTGACCATTCCGACATACCACCAATTCCAGCGAGAAGGGTTAGGGGCATAAATATGGTTGATATTAGTGTAAGCCGACGAACCGATTTGTTTGTTTCATTTGCCGTTTTAGTCATAAGGTTATTTAGCATCGAAATGTTCATCTCCAAAAGACTTGATACTATTTCGCGATAGGTTTCGGTTAACTCAAAGAATTTTGAAAGGTGATCGTAGATGTCCCTAAAGTGATATATCGATTTTTCGGAAACGAATTGACAATCCTTTCGACATATTTTAACCAGAATTTCTCTTTCGTGAAAAAGGCCTTTGCGGAGCGTTAGCAGATTTCTACGTAATCGGATAAGCTCCGAGGGGTTAAATTTTGAGGTGTCGTTAATAAGCAGCTCCTCTGCATGATCGAGTTCGTCCTCTAGTGCTTCAATTGCCACAAACTTATTGTCAACAACGTAGTCCATTATGATATGAAGAAGGAAATCAGGCCCAATTTTCGCTTTATCAATCTCTTTCTCAACTATTTTATAAATACCTTTTAAGGGCTTACGTCCATCGGAGAAGTAACCACTAACTGTGATCAGGTAGTTCTTACCGATAATGAAATCAACTTCATCAGTTGAAAGTACGTTATCAGCGTAGGTAAATGAATTAAAAATGATAAACGTATTCGCGGGGAACTCCTCAATTTTTGGTACAAGGTTTTCATCGGTACAATCCTCAACGGTAAGAGGGTGTAAGCCGAGCGGTTCAACTAACGCGGTAAGATCTTCCCGGGTTGGTTTGTAAAAATCCAGCCAAAGATAATTACCATTTTTAGCTTCGGAAATAGCATCTGCCATTGATGCTAAACTTGTGATTTTCCCTTTTGGAGATATAGAGTAAAATAGGTTCTCGGACATGATTTTGAGAAATTACCAGTTTATAAAGCGAAACAAGATACAAAAAAATGAGGTTTGGAGAACACTTTGATAGCTGTGGAAATTATCGGCGCCTAGTTCCCAACCTCAAACTGCTTGGTATATAAATCAAACTGACTATTCTTTTAATCGGAATCCTACCTCATCCTTTTTATCGGCTGATAGTAATGATGATTTTGATGCATTAATCTGAATACCCAACCAACTTTCCAGTTTATCGTATACCAGGTTTGGATTATCGAGATTTGCAATTTTCACTCTATGGTTTGCCCCATTTTGCATTAACATTAATGCATCAGCAGCACCAGTTAACTCAATTGCTCCTGCTGACCAGGGATCGTTCTTTCCGTAGATGTAAATAATTTTATCGCCATGATTTTGTAACCAACTATAAATATCAGCAATTGTGTTACCCTTAAATGTGTATGTAATACCTTGTGGAGCAACCATTTCATAATTTGGATTACCTATAGCGTCAGGATCAACTTTCTTTAGATAATCTCTTATATAACCAGTTTCGTAAGCAGGTGCTCCCAGTTCAGTGATTGCTTGGTACGAGTATGGTTCGTAGTAATTTATGTTGTTATCGGAGAAAGAGCTAATGGGAACGATGCTTGTGTAATGTGTAAAAACTTGACTCGCTGTACAAGTTGTCGTATCGGGGATCGAGGAACATGTGTAGTTGAAATATTGCCAGAATGTAAATGGGTAATCCATAATGTTTAGCTCGAGAATTTTATCTCTATCCATTGAATAAGTGTCGCTGCTGGATTGAATATAGCTATTGATCATGCCCAGAAATTCACTACGATGCTTGAGTACATAAAGCTGAATCATCTTTAATTTCGAAAAGCAATCGCCACCCCCAATATTTCCTAGATACTCTGGATATCGTTCGTCCTTAACTCCAAATGTAAATGGAGCTACATAGGCAATGGTTGCATCAACATCGTTGGGGTAGTATTTGCGGTGAAAAAGCGCACAAAGACCACTCTTACTGGCACCACTGCTGATCCATTTTCCCTTAAATATTTTTTTGAATAGTGTAACAATATTGTGATGATCAGCTGCCGATTGTTCAATGGTAAGGTACGTCCAATCTAAAGGGCTAGGCTTAGAGTCGGGAAAATACCTGTGTGCAACATTCAAACAGTTTGCCTGAAGTACTCCCGCTATTTCCTGCACCCCAGAAGGATTAGCACCATACCCATTTGGCGCAAAAACCATTGGGCTGGTTTCATCGGCAAACGATAAGTACGCTCTTTGGGTAAATTTTGAACCATTTGGATTATTGTGGTCCAACGGTTGAGTAATATCAATCTTGAAAGCTCTGAGATAACCCGTTGGAGGTGTAATTTCAGTGGCTGAAACTCCTGTAAGGCTATTCAGTTTACTCAGAATATCAAGGCTGTCAAAATTATTTGAATTATCCTTCTTGCAGGTTACCAGAAAAACTATAGCTAATGATAGAATCAGAACTTTCGACAATTTCTTTATGGTAATTTTTTTCATGGATGTGCTTATTAAATAGTTAATATATGATCGACAGGTAAGATACAGCATTTTTTTTAAC
>JAYTVX010000210.1:0-2555 GCA_043743775.1 Bacteroidales bacterium
GAAGAGGCCGAAAAGATATCGGCGCAGAACTTAGCTTCGAAACAATAGATGAATCAGTAAAATATAAATGCTTCAGTTGAGCCGGATATGTTATCCAGCTCTTTGTTGCAATTAGTTTTTTTAAATCATCGAAACAAGCCCTACGAGGGTTCAAAACCCTCGTAGGGCTAATGCCATTAAACCAAGGCTTGCGAGGTTCTCCATCTGAAAACCTAATCCAACTGTTGTCGGAATTTGCCCAACCCCAAGACCTTTCAGGGCTCAAAGAACCTGAAAACGTCTTAACTATTTATAGCGAAAGCCCTGTCAGATTTTGAAATCTGACAGGGCTACACCTGAAAATTGAACCTGAAAAGCCTATATTTTCCTTAGAAAGATATCCCCGCTAATGGTATTTAACTTTATCCTATTTCCCCCCGAATTTAACTGAATGTTTGCCCTTGTTCCGCCAGGATTGCTATCGAAATCGCTCTTCTCTTTATTAATCTCTTGATTTGAGTAAACTCCACCCGTGATTGTGCTGATGCTAATATCCGAGTTGGATGTAGCTGGGATAGTTAGGTCAATGAATCCACTAATACTCTTAATGGACATTGGGCAATTACCGTTATCGATTGTAATATCGCCACTAATAGTTTCCACCTTGATATCAGCCAAAGTTGGGACTTCGATTTCATAGTTTATAATCATTGATAGACATTTCCCATCATGGTAACCAAAGGATGAACCGTGTTGGTTTTTACATGGAACCCGAATCGATTCCATATCACGAACCTTAGCGCTTACCCTCAACGACTGGCTTCCCTCGTCGGTAATCAGCTCGTATTTATCGTTATGCTGATTGTCGTTGATATTTACGACGGCCTTTATTCGTATCGAATTATCCTTCGATTGTTTTATGTGAATGGTATCGGCGAAATCGAGGTTAAGTTCTAGATTGGTTGAAGGGTTAACTGTAATCAACTTTTCAACTACTCGCTGAGCGTTTAGGTTGAATGTTGCCAGAAGTGAAATAATTCCTACTACATAATTTTTCATAGTTTACTTTTTTATAGATGTGTTGCTGTGATACTGTAACGCTGTGTTTAAGTTATGATGTTTCGGGTTCAGGGTTTCGAGTTCCGAGTTCAAGATTTTTTCTCCCTTTCTCTTGTCTTTTGTCTGCTATCTTCGGTCCTCTGCGAACTGTCATATGACTTCCGACTCCTGACTTCTGACTCAACCTCCACTGCAAAACAGCATCACCGCATCGTTTCTATTTCTTCCTTAAATAGATATTCCCGCTTGTACAGCTTAGGCTTAGATTTACTCCACCACCATTGAGCTTGGTTTCAATATCATTTCCACCTATTCTTTTAAGATTACCATCCTTTGAATCCATTTTAATATCAAAATCGGTATAGGCTGAACCTGTTATTGTATTTAGCTCAAGATTTGCGGGTGAATTTGCAGGAATAGTAATGTCCAAGTCGCCGCTAATCAATGAAATTGAGGTTGGGCTATTCTGGTTTATCTTTGATATATTAACCTCTATATCGCCACTTGTGCTGTTTAGAACCAAAGGTCCGGTTACATTTTTACATTTGATATCAGCGGTAAGAGTTGACGCTTCTACTTCGCCCTCCATATCATTGATCTCAATATCTTCATTCGCAAAGGGAGAATTGTAATCGATGCTCAACGATACCCCTTTTGGGAGTGTGATTACGTAATGAGCATCCTCGCTTCCCTTTGATGCACCACAAATTGTTAGTACACCACCCGATTCGTTAGCCGCGATACCAGCGCCGGTATTGTCCATGCAACCGCTAGCATATAAAGGTTTCAAACCCTTTGCCCTTTCGGGTATGCCTTCAAGTCCTTTGGCATCGATCACAATTTCGTTGCCTGTGCTACCAATAATTTTAATTTCGGCTATGAGATCCTTGATAACAACCTTTTTAATAACAGCACTATTAGGGACTTTATACTGAACAGGAGGTAGTGTTTTTTCATCCTCATCATCATTTGATCTATTGAAGCGATTATGTTCGCGTTCCTCTTGTGCAAATGCAGGGCATGAGAAAAGGCCAGTAAGGAATAATGATATGATTAATACTTGTTTAATAGTTTTCATGATGTTTGCTTTTTTTTAGTTTGACTTACTTAATCCCAAAGCCGGCGATTTGGGGTTATATCGATAATGTTTTAATTCCTCTTTTTGCGTAAATTTTTACTTCATCCATAAGGTCTGATCGTTCGAGTAGTTTGGTTAGCTCAGGAGCGACTTCGTTATCGCCTGTTTCAACAGCAAGGTTTATGAGTATAATTTGAACCAAGGGTTCAGTTTGCTTTTCAAGTGACTTCACAATCCCTTTCGCAATTTCCTTATTATCCTTGTACTTCGATAATGCCTGAGCTGCTGCCAAGCGAACGTTTACATTTCTATCGGTATTTAGGGTGTTAAAGAGCGTTTCGATCATCTTGGGATCGGGCTTCGATATCTCCCTGATATAGCTTACCGCTTTAATCCTTTCGCTAGCTGATTCCTGCTTGATCAGCGAATAGATTACGAG
>JAYTVX010000211.1:0-7304 GCA_043743775.1 Bacteroidales bacterium
AAGTTAGACAACAAGGAGAACTTCACCCGATTACGCTCAACCCTGAAAACTGAAAATAGTGAATATCTGACCAAAGATCCCTACGATATTTCTCGATTAGTCTCAAACAAGGGCGAGGAAGCAAGGTATAATGTAGTTTTTATCACAGTTGAAAGTTTAAGTGCTGAATTCTTAGGTTACATGGGTAGTAAACGTGGAAAAATTACCCATAATCTCGACTCTCTGGCAAATAACTCATTGCTATTCACAAATTTTTATGCAACTGGAACCCGAACTATCTGGGGGCTTGAGGCTGTTGCTCTTTCTGCACCTCCAAAGCCTGGGCAGAGTGTCATAAAAAGACCTCATAGCGAGAATATGTTCTCAATGGGCCAACTCTTTAAAGCACGCGGCTATGACCTTAAATTCATTTATGGTGGATATGGCTATTTTGACAACATGAACTATTTCTTCGAAAACAATGGCTACAACATTATTGATCGTACTCTATTAGCAAAGAACGAAATAACATTTTCAAATGCATGGGGTGTTTGTGATCAAGATTTGTTCAACAGAGTTCTGAAAGAAAATGATAAGTCATTTGCTGAAGGCAAACCATTTTTGAATGTTGTAATGACAACTACCAACCATAGGCCATTTACATTTCCCAATGGATTTATTGATATGAAATCTCCTTCAAATAGAGCGGGTGCTGTAAAATACTGTGATTATGCCATTGGAGAATTCATTCGGAATGCAAGGTCAAAACCATGGTTTAATAACACCCTGTTTGTAATCATGGCCGACCATTGTGCCGGTAGTTCTGGTCAAACGGAGTTGCCAATTCTGGAGTACCAAATCCCTCTTATTATATACAGCCCAAATTTTGTTAAACCACAGCGTATCGATAAATTATCCAGCCAAATAGATGTTGGGCCCACCTTACTTGGTCTTATGAACTGGACCTATAAGAGTAAATTTTTTGGAAAAGATATTTTAACTATGACACCATCGGATGAACGTGCATTTATTGCTAACTATCAGAAGTTAGGCTTTATTAAAGACGATAGAATCACGATTCTTAGCCCTCAGCAAAAGGCCAGCTTTTATAAGTTCAACCGACTAACCGGTGATATGATTGAGCAACCAGTTGACGATGAACTGCTAAAAGAAGCTATTGATTACTATCAATCGGCCAACTACGTACAAAAGAAACAGCTGAATAAATGGGAGGCAGGATGGAAATAGTTAAGTTGCCGATCCTTTTTCGTAGGATTATCATTTCTTTTATCATTTTATTATTCATCTCTGCTTCTGTTACTTGCAATGCTGATGAAAAAATTGATACACTTGTATATCGGCCTTATCGAGATACCGTAAAAATGGTAAAAGCTCAGGTTTATGACATCAATGCGACATCCTCTTTACTGTTCTATAAACCAAGCCGTTTTCAGTTTGTCAAAAATGTACCATCGGATCTGGTAAGTTTTGGGAAGGTGTGTACTCGAAAAAAAAACTTACCAAAACTTGGAATTCTCTTAGGTGGAACAGCTCTTTTAGTTGCATTCGATCAACCAATTCTTGATGCAACTCAACAGTTTGGCCGATATTTAAATATTGATCCTGAGCGGAAATCTAAAAATATTTTAGCTGTTAAGTTGGGCGGTTTTAGAGTCCCGCTTTTAGATATACCACAAAACGTTAATTCATCAATCTATTTTATCGGTGAGGGTTGGCCAAGCATAGTTATAGCAGGCAGTTTATTTGGGTATGGTACTATCGCAAAAGATTATCGGGCCCTACAAACTTCATCACAATTAGCGGAGATGTTTATTACACTGGCAGTAACCACTCAGTTTATTAAGCGCATAACAGGTCGTGAAAGCCCCTTCCAAGCAACAGTTCCTGGTGGCAGGTGGCGTCCATTTCCTAATCCTGGTTATTATCAAAAGAATGTTTCAAAGTTTGATGCTTTTCCTTCAGGTCATTTAGCCACTGTGATGGCTACTATTACAATACTTTCAGGGAATTACCCTGATAATCAGTATATAAAACCAGTTGGGTATTCTATTATGGGATTGGTTGGCTTTTCGATGATCAATAATGGTGTTCATTGGATTAGCGATTACCCTCTTGCTTTAGCAATTGGTTACACATACGGAAAAATAGCCGTTGCTCGCGGTCATCGGGTATTGATTAAAAAACAATCTGGTTTAGCTCACAATTCAACTCTATTGCCCTTATTTATGGGTCAAAATGGTTTAGGGTTAAGCTACAGATATACCTTTTAGTGGTTAGTTTAATACACTAAATCAATAGTGTACGATTAATAGTTCTATGAAGGACTTTAGTCTCAACACTTGTTTGGTTAGTAGTGACTTTATATTTTGATTTGACCTGTGAATAATTTCATCAGTTTGGAATTATTCCTAGCTTTTGGGCGTGAAATTTAGATGAAAATGTTTCTCAACAGATCGAATAGTTTATATTTGAAAAGTAAAATGTTACGATTATGAAGATTTTCTGCATTGGACTTAACTATATGGATCATATCAAGGAGATGAATAATCCAATCCCTGAGGTTCCAGTTTTTTTTCTAAAACCCGATACCAGCCTGATTCGGAATAATAATCCTTTTTTCTATCCCGAATTTACCAATGATCTTCAGTATGAGCTTGAGGTTGTTCTAAAAATTAATCGTTTAGGACGAAATGTAAGCGAGAAATTTGCTCATCGTTACTTTAACGAGATTGGGCTAGGTATTGATTTCACTGCAAGGGATCTTCAGCGCATTTGCAAGGATAAAGGGATGCCATGGGAAATGGCAAAAGCCTTTGATGGCTCAGCTCCAATCAGCGATTTTATAATAAAGCATCAGTTTGAAAACCTAAACAACCTTCAGTTCAAACTCGAAAAGAATGATCAATTAGTGCAGAGTGGAAATACTAAGAATATGGTATTCAATTTTGACAGGATAATCTCTTATGTGTCCAAATTTATCACCCTTCGAACGGGAGATCTTATTTTTACGGGAACGCCCGTTGGAGTTGGCCCAGTAAAGATTGGCGATAGGCTCAAGGCCTACTTGGAGGATAAAGTGATGCTCGATTTCTTTATTAAATAGGCTCAAGAACTGCTTTAGCTGAGGAATTTCCTGCTAGCCAACCGGTTGAAAATGCTATTTGTAGATTGTAGCCCCCTGTATTTCCATCGACATCAACTACCTCACCAGCAAAGTAGAGGTTTTTGACAAGTTTAGATTCCATAGTTTTAGGGTTTATCTCCTTGATTGAAACCCCTCCTGCGGTAATAATCGCTTCATCCCAACCCCTGTAACCCGTTACTTCGAAACGGAAGTCTTTTAAGAGGTTAATAAGATTCTTTCGTTCTCCCCCATTTATCTGCTTTACAGGTTTAAAGGGATCAATTTTCAATATCTCAATAAATACATCGATTAGCTGAGAGGGCAGGAGCAGCTTTAGCAAGGATTTTACATCCTTTTTACCTAGCTCTGTGATATCTCTTTGTAATCGGGCATCAAGTTTTTGATGATCCAACGCAGTTTTTAGATCTAATGATATCTCAACTTTTTTGCCGGCAATAATAGAATCAATCATTATCCTGCTTAAACGCAGGATAATTGGGCCATCTAAACCATATTCAGTGAACTCTGCTTCACCAAACTCACTATTGTTTTTTTTTCCATCAATCCAAAGTGTCGCGGATACATTGCGAAGATTTAGACCAATAGTGCTTTTGTATAGTTGTTTTGTTTCAATTCCAACCAGTGATGGGCGTAAACCTTCAACTTTATGACCAGCGGATAATGCAAATTTGTAACCATCACCTGTAGAGCCAGTGGCGGGGTATGATTTTCCACCCGTGGCAATTACAATGCACTTACTATTAATGGTTTCGATTAATCCTGATTTTGCATTTTTTACCTTTACCCCTTTAATAGCATTGCTATCAACAATTAGTCCATCGACCTGTGAATGGTTAAAAATCTCTACCCCATTCATCTTTGCCCATTTTACTAATGCGTCAGCAACGTCCCATGCCTTCTCGCTCAAAGGGAAAACACGTTGTCCTCGTTCGATCTTGGTACTTACACCATTTTGCTCAAGTAAGTCGATAATATCTTGGTTAAAAAATGCACCAAATGCTTGTCGCAAAAACCTAGGTTCGGGAGATATCTCTTTGAAGTACTCTTCCATGGTTTTCATGCTGGTAATATTACATCTCCCTTTTCCTGTTATCCGAAGCTTACGTGCAGGTTTTTCCATCTTTTCGAGCAAAACAACTTTTGCTCCGAGCGAAGCTGCTCTACCTGCAGCAATTAATCCCGCAGGACCAGCACCTATTATGATAATATCGTAAATGTTTTTCAAAATATTTGTTTAAAGGAAACGTGATTGTTATTCAAGAATCAATGCGGAGGTAACTTCAAGCTCATTACGAAGTTTACTGAAATACCATAAAGCATAACCTTTTGTATTTGTTGTAAAGGTTTCCTCTATGGTTTCGATAATTCCTAATTTTCTTTCAACAAGGCAATCTTTCAAAACCTTGAATACGGCTACCTGGTTGTCGGTAATTTCTGTTTCTTGATAGAATAATGAATCAAGTTCAGTGAAAAAATCGAATACCTCCTTATATCTAATCTTTTGTCTATCTGCGTATTTATGAAGTCCAGAATAAGTATTCAGAAAGTTTGAAAACCTATTCCGTAAATTTATTGTAACCTTCTTTGGGATTTCCTTATCGGGTATTCCTCGTTTGAGGTAAATCTCAATGTACCTAAATACTCCGATGTAACCCAAAGCATCAAGATCATCGGCTGCTGAAATAAGTTTTAGAATTGTTTTCATGGTGTAAGAAGTCGTTGCAGTTACCTCTTTTTTCGATTTATCATCGTGTTTTTCAATGGCATCGAGCACTTCAACCAAGTCAGGGACTTGCAGATGTGGATTCTGGTTAAAAAAATCTTCACATATTTTACGCCCTAAGAAGCCATGCTGCTCTCCCATATCCATTGTCAATCCAGCATCGTGAAAGAAACAAGTAACAATTGCTTTATCAATAGTATCGTGTGTTGTTTTAATGCCGGCCTTATGAAGTTCAATAAGTAATCCTCGGCAGTACAGCCAAACCCTTAAATGATGCTCAGCATCGTGTGAGGGGAGATGAGTTTTCTCGAAAATAAATTTGCTATGCTTGTAAAGTGGTTTAAGCCATTTCAACTCAGAACTATTGATTTTTTCAAGGAGTAATTCCATTCTTTTGGGGTGCTTGTTTTGTAGAACGAATTTCGTTAAAAATAAAAAGCAGGACAATCTTTTATCCCGCTTTTTTTATTTTAATGAAAAAATTTTCTACACTAATTCCTTCGATTTTGTGATAATTTGATTAGCCATTTCAAGTATGGTCGTATCGTCTAATGTTACAATTCCGCCGTCTGGTCCTTGTTCAACATGAAGGCCAACAGCGCCGCCTTTCTCGTAGTTCGTACCCCCAAAATAATTCCGAATAGTTTCAACATTCACATTTAGCTTGTCTGCGATCTGCTGCATACTTCCGGCAGGGAGATTATCTTTAATCCTCCTGAGTTCATTAAATGTTATTAGTTTGGTCATATTTCTTAAGATTTTAAGATGGCATTAGAAGTCTAAATATATGAAATGCTTATTGGAATTAAAAATTATTTAACCTTAAGTTAGGTTAAACTTATTAACCATTTCTGAATTAATGAATACCACTGCGATTAATAATTTACAAAGAACCTTATTCAGTAAGGTTAAACGATTTATATCAACTTTTGTTTGTTTTCAACCCTATAATTTTGAATATTTAACAGGATTTTTTCATTAATGCATATATTTGAAACTGAAGTCAATAATTAGGTCTTATGCTCAGAATGATTGTTACAGATCTTGACGGTACGTTGTTGAATGGGGATGGGATTGTCGATAAACCCAATTTTGATACTTTATTGTACCTAGGTAAGAAGGGCATTGTAAGAACTATCGCTACAGGGCGTTCACCCTACTCTATTGGTCGTGTTATTCCTGATGATTTTCCTGTTGATTATATCATTTTCTCATCTGGGGCAGGTATTATTAGATGGAATGATAAAGAGATAATCCATCAACGTCATCTTACCCAAATTGAGACTCAAAATATTATTAATGAGTTTCTGGCTCTCAATGTCGATTTTATGGTACACGATCCAATTCCACATAATCATTGTTTTTTGTATCATACGAATAACAATGAGAACCCTGACTTTTTTAGGCGTATAGAGTTGTATAACGCGTATTGCAGACCCTATATTACTGGAGTTGAATTTCCTAACGGCGCTACTCAGTTAATTGCAGTACTCCCGAAAGACATTAATCTGTTCGCTTCATTAAGAGAAAAATTCCCTGAATTAAAGGTTATTCGTACAACATCACCTCTCGATGGTCATTCTATTTGGATGGAAATTTTTCCATTTGATGTTTCGAAAGCCTATGGAATTAATTGGCTTTGTTCACATGAGATTAATTGTAATATTAATGAGGTTGTTTCAATTGGCAACGATTATAACGATTTGGATATGCTTGACCTTACTGAGGTTTCCTATGTCGTAGCAAATGCACCGATGGAGATTAAAGATCGTTATCGTGTTGTTCCCTCGAACGATGAGAATGGATTCTCTGTTGCCGTAATGGATGCTATTTCTATTCACCAATAATTCCTATATCTCGAATAATATAAACGTCGTAATCACCAAGATAGGTAAATCCTAATTTTTTATATAGTTCAATGGCTGCAAAGTTATCTTTATGAACCTCAAGTTTTACTTGATAACCTTTATGCTTAACAAATTTTAGGGACTCTTTTGCTAGTATTAATCCAATACCTTTTCGTTGATAATCGGGATGTATTCCAAAATGGTGCAGATGAATTCTTCGTCCATCAAAGGACATCCAAGATGTTCCGATAATCTTCCCGTTTGAATTCTCAACCATAAGCATTTTACCACCCATGCTGGTGCTTTGCTCAATGATTTCGAGATTATCACCCCGCTGTGCACTGCCAAGCCCTGTTCGTGACCAAATCTCTATGAGTTGATCAAAATCAGATGATTTGAAATCTCTAATGGTAATCTTTTCCATTGCACTTGAATTATACGATGCTCGCTAAACTCCAGAAAAGTTTTAACGCTTCACGTTTTTCTTTGGTAAAATCAAAGGAGATATTATTTCGAAGATAAAATTCAGCATCAGGTTTGGTGAGTTTTAATGGTGGGTATAGTTCAACAGATTCTTTTAACTTTTCAA
>JAYTVX010000212.1:0-6962 GCA_043743775.1 Bacteroidales bacterium
TTGTAATTTGATTTCTGATAACTTTGCCCTCAGGAGTATTAGGTAAGGAAGTGGATAATCTGATAATATCAATAGCAAACTTCTTAGTTCTATCCTCCAACTGTCTGCTAAACTCTTTATTATCCATCTTAAGTATTTTAGTACTCAAAACTCTTTTATCTTTAAGTACTCTAGGCACTCCAAGTACTTCTAACTCTAGGCACTTCTCATTATTTGCTCACCACCTCAATTTCCACCCTGCGATTTGTTGCCCTTCCATCTTCAGTATCGTTTGAAGCAACTGGGACAGTATTGCCAAATCCTCTAATTTGTAAATTGCTAAATCCATTTTCAATTAAGAATCGCGCAACTTTTTTAGCCCTTTCTTCAGATATCTGGGGGTTGCTAAGCGCTTCAAGATCATCGGAGTGTCCTTGAACCTCGATCTTGATATTTCCATTATCCTTTAACAGCTTAAGCAATCGGTTAAGCTCAGCAACTGATTCTGCCTCTAAGTCGGATTTATTGATATAAAATTTTATGTTGAGTTCAACCTTCGAGCCAATGGTAATAGGCTTAAGCATCACATCCTTTGTGACATTTAGGAACGTTGTTACCTGGTTAAGGTTTAAATTTTCTGAATTGTACCAGTAACCATCTGCAAGCACTTCAAGTAGGTAATTATCATCTGCCATAAATGAGATATTGTAATCACCCGATTGAGAATTAGCATACATCGATGTTACTACAGTATTGGTTTTTGTATTAATTAAGTTAACTCTAGCTCTAATAGGTAGTAAACTTGATTCATCTTTTACACTTCCCTTTAGATTAGTTTTTCGAACCTGTAATATGTTTGCAAGTTGAGCATCCTGCGCAGAGGGGCTAAAATTAATTCTACGAATCTTCTCGTCGAGCACAAAATTTACCTCAAATTGCTTATAGCCATTAAACTGAACCTTGAAATTATTTTGTCTTAAATCAAAGTTTTCGTAAAAGATATTATTGATATTGACATTGTACTGATCGGTAACCGGAGCGAAAAGAACAAATTCTCCATTCTTATCTGTTAAAGTTGTATAGGTTCTTCCTTTGCTATCAGTTGATGTTATTCGAACATTTGATACATCAACTTTTCCTAAACCGGATAAACGACTCCGGTTAAGAACTATTTTACCAAATACTTTATTCTTTTCAACAAAAGGAATATATAATACTTGGCTCTTGTCTAACATTATAGATATTTCCTCAAGTGCTTTAGAGAATGTCCCAGCATCTTTTCCAATAGGATTGTAAACAATATTATAACCACCAGAAGGAATTTTTTCAAGACTTATTCTTCCAAGGTTGTCTGATAAAAGTTCAGCGCTATTAAAATCACCAGGTATATACTCCTTGCTTCCCGTTTCATTTTTCTCAATTTTCACAAGCACATTTTTTATACCAGGTTCATTTGGATCTTGAATAAAATTACCGTTAAAATCTTTAAAAAACACAAATGCTAAATTATAGAATTTTACTCTTGGATGTTGAATATCAAACTCCTTTTTAATACCTGCCTCTGCGTAAAAACTTTGATATGTTTCAACAAGATCTTGAGTATTTGTTCTTTGTTGCAAGGAGTAGGTGGAAAAAATTCGAAAAGTCCAGTTTTTTGGCATATACCAGTAAATTTGAGCTGTAATATTGGTGTAGGCGGATTTTGAAATCAAATCGTTTGAGTAGCTTAATCCAAGCTGAACGTTTACAACATCCTTATATACAAATTTTTCGAACGTTGGCATAAATTGTAATTTTCGACTGGGTCTACTGTTTCTTACATAATAAATTTGGTCGATAGCAGAACGAGGTCCTGAGGTATAAAAGGCGAGGATTAGCCAATAACGACTACGGTACGATAAAGAAAAATACTGATATTTAAACCTGTTTCTAAAGATGCTTGAAGTGTCGACTGTTGCATATGGATTATGGGCTACATTTGTTCGAGCAATTTCAAATTGTGGAGTGAGAATTGATGTTCCCGAAGAGTTTCTAATCTTTGCTCCCGCGGTTAGTTTATAGCTAATACTTGAGAAATATTCATTAGCAGAAAAATCGCTTAATCCTTTCCATTTTATGTTTGCAACTGAAGGCCCACCATAAACACTGATGCTAGGTGATATAGAATAAATATACTCAAACTTACTTTCACGATTTGTAATTGAAGTTTCTGGTCTACCTGTTGCTGTATTTAAAATGGAAACTTGATCATCTCTATTTTCATCGTATATAAACCTTAAAATATTTTTTTGGTCAACAGACCAGGAAGTGTTCCCTGAAAATTGAAACTTTCCGCTGTAAGCGCTATACAAAAGAGAACTTCCATACTTTGCTTTGATATATGTAGTGAAGTTATTTACTCTAGAATTATAATTAAACTCCCCACCAAGTGCATCATGTACTTTTTTCCCTACTATATCTTTATGAATCTGATTAAATACAGCATTAAAATAAAAATTATGATTTTTATTTATTGTTAGTCCAGTTCCAATGAATCCCAATTTTGAATTGAAATCAATTAAATTACTTTTGTTATAGGCTACACCTGTTTTTAGATATGAGTATGGGGCAAAATAATAAGAGGCTGAACCTCCAATGTTATCCATTTCTGTCCTATTGTTTTTACTAGCGATTAGTTCAGTTCTTACCGATTTACCGTTATATGCAAAATATCCTCCTCTTCCAGACATAGTGCTTTCTATGCTTCTATAGCTATCACCAATCTCTAATTGAAAATTGCCAACTTTAGTTCCCAAATACATCCTATTGTATTTGTAGAAATCTCCCCGAGTTTTAGAATCATAATTTCTATAGTAATAGTAAATTTCTGAGTTGCCGTGGAAAAGAGTTTTACCTTCGATTGTTGCAGAAATAATTGGTTTTTGCTCTGAGTCTAACAAGCCCTGTGCTATTATTTCAACAGTAAGAGGTTTTTCATCAGATGAAATATTGTTTTTGAAGGTGGAGGAGGTGAGGTTGAGCCATATTGTACTTGTATAACTTGTGTCAACGGTAGAAATCTTAGCTTTAAGTCCAAACATATTTTTACCAAACTGCTCTTCTTGTTTTAGTTCCACATGATAGGTGAAAGTTGAGTCTATATAAGGTGGGATTGAAACATCAGATGAAAACAAGGTCTGGTTTTGTTTACCTATCCCCAGTTGCCTATTGCCATCAAATAGTAGATTCACCAATTCCTCTCTATTCCCTTTGTTCTTAACTAGCACTGAGAATTCTGCAGAATAAGAAATAGGATCTAAGTAGATAATCCGATTTAAGATGCGAACCGATAAGTCGGTTTGTCGGGGGATTTTTACAAAACAATATACGTTTTGAATGGTATTTCCTCTGCTATCAGTAAGAGATGCTATAATACTGTACCCAATATCACCCCTAACCACTGCTCCAACTGCAACCCTTATAGGAACGATGATTGAATCTAAGGGATTAATATTTAGTTCAACTTTATCCTGACCAATAACGCTCCATCCTTGAGGTACTGTTATATTTAGTGTAAAGATCTCCGATCTATTTGATTTATTCTTGATTTTAAGGACATTGAAAAATGTTTGTTTTGCATAAGACTCAATGGAGTGTCGAGAGAATGATGCCTCTAGATTGATGGGTACATCATTGTATAAATAGTACTGAGCATGCAATGCTATAGGAGAAATGAGCATTGCAAGTATTGAAATAAATAATTTTATATGTTTATTCCATCTAAACATTAATTGTTTTGTTAACGTTTATTCCTTTTTTTAAACGTTATTAAGAGTAATAATCCCCTAATACTTTTTATGGAAGTACAAGAGGAAATGGAGTTTCAACAAGAAGAAACTCTAGGTTAACATAATAAAAACCTTCGTGTACATCCATCATTGAAGGTAGTGTGTAACTCAATATAACAGTTCCATTAGTAATATATTTTCTATTGTGCCAAAGTCCAAAATATGAATCACCTTTTCCGCTTGCTAAAATTTGAAATGTATCAGAAAGGGGAAAGGGGGATACTATAATTGGTGCACCATCACCAGGACAGGATAAAACAGCATTAATCGTAAGAGAATTTAAAGGTATATTAGGTACAACAGGAACTTCAGTTGGCCCATCATACAAAATTTCGTTGCTGCTTGCTTTCAGGTAAAGTTCCCAACCATCTGCATGGGTAATATTAAAACGAAAATTCAATGTGGTACGAGTATTAAGAGTTATTCCTGCAGTATAATTATTCCAAGTAGTATAAATAAACTGTACAATACTTCCTTGCACCCGAATATCTTTTATATAAATATCTGCACTATCTGCCAACAAATTAGAACTACAATCCAATGTTTGATGAAACCTAGTTGAATTTGAAGTATTAGAAGAAGAACTAAACTTTGAGTACCCAGTTAGTCCTATATTATTGGGAGGTAGAGTTATTGTATTGTAAAATAATTGAATATTAACTTTTTTCTTAATACTAGATTCATTATCAATGTCTTTAGCCCGTGCATTAATTGATAGCATGTTTAGGCAAAGATAAGTTATCACTAATATAAAAGAAGAAAAAGAATTGCTGAGGATTTTCATATTCAATTACGAAATGTTAATAATTAGAGCCAAACATACCGCTTGGCTCTAATTATATTGGCTTATATTATCAATTTTGCTAATGGTATGTGATTATTAGCAAAAATTTAAGAGATAAAAAATAGGTTAATATGTACCTAACGTTAAGAAAATATTTTGAACGTAAACATCAGAAGGTAAACTCAGTGCAAGAAGTGATGGAAGGGAACCTGCAAGCCCTTGAACTGCTAATGTGTTTAACTCCCATGTAATTGTATAAATTTGATTTCCTGCACCAGCAGGATTGTCAATAATAGTTGCTGAAGCATCTGCAAGAGCTATTAAAGTACCCGCAGCTGGAGTAAATGCACCCGAACCCGCTCCTCCAAGTGTATAACCAATATTTTGGTTTTTGAATAAAGAAGCATTACCTGTTTCAAGGCCAGTAAACCCAGTTGCAATCTCAGGTATCATTTTTACTCGATACTTTCTTGAAGAAGAGACTCTAAATGTAGTCATGTACTGAGTGGGAGCACCAATACCATCAGTATACTGTTTCAAGGTATTTACCACAAACTGTATATTTCCACCTGATGTTACGGTTAATCTTAATATTGAGTTAAGTGTAACCGATATAGGGACTACAGCATTGTCATTAATTGCTTGTCCAAAGCTAAACTCGCTAAGAATAAGCATTGTTAAAACAAAAAATAGTTTTCTCATAGCTTTATTTTTAATTGGTTGTTTTCTTAATTAGACTTTCAAGAAGTAAAATTAATACAATTAATGTATTTTCAAAAAAAAAGACATGTTTTATTTTGTGAATGAGTGATATTTGGTGATGAAAATGGAAATTATGGTTCGTAAAGTGAAAACAAAATTTCAAATTCCAAAAACCTTAAAGGATAAATATTAAAGAGTACAACCCCTTCAACTCTAAGCATTTAAACGTTAAATACTCTAAGTACTTCAACCTACTCCACCTTGAACCCAACCACCAGTATATCATCAACCTGTTGATATTGAGTTCCCAACCAATCCTTAAAGGTGTTTTTAAGCATTTCGCGCTGCTGGTTTGCTGGTAGGATCGATATGCTGGCGAGAAGATCGACAAATCCTTTAATCATGAATTTACGGCCATCTGCACCTCCGAATTGATCAATAAATCCATCGGAGAACAGGTAGAACCACGTGGGTTTTTCAATGATAATCTGATGGGTGGTAAAATCATCCTCAAAAACACCATACCCTCCACCAATCGATTCTTTATCACCTCTTACCCGGAAAACCTCTTCGTCCGATACGTAAACGATTGGATTTTTTGCCCCAGCAAATTCAATGATTCTATTCTTTATATCCACAACACATAAAGCCATATCCATTCCATCCCTATTATCCGTCTCGTCTTGACGTAACGCTTTGCGAATGCCATTATTCAGCTCCCTAAGAATTGTCCCAGGTTTTTGGATGCCTTTACTAACAATTTCATCTAGAAGGTTATACCCAATCATCGAAAGGAATGCCCCAGGTACACCGTGTCCAGTGCAGTCAATCGCAGCAATTGCAAATTTGTCGGTATTCGGATCAAAATCCTCTTTGCTATTCGAAAGGGATCGGAACCAGTAGTAATCGCCACTTACTATATCACGAGGGCGAAAGAAGATGAATGATTCAGGGAATATTCTATTTAAACTTGATTGAGTTGGAAGCAAGGCTTTTTGAATCCCCTGTGCATAATTAATGCTCTTGCTGATATTCTCATTTTGTCGTTGAATGTGGTCACGTTGCTTTTGGATTTCAACATTCTGGAGGCTAAGTAGCTCATTCGCCTTTTTCTTATTGCGATAGTTTTTATAGATGACAAAAGCAAATATTACCATTAGTAATAAAAATCCAAGTCCAGAGTAGATAACCAATTGCTGTGTTTTTTGTCGAGCTTGCTGTTCACGGATTTTTGTGGCTTTTAACTCCATATCCTTATTAAGGTAATCGATTCGTATTTGACGCTGCTGAGCCAACTGTTCCGAATATTTTAAGCTATCCTGTTTCGTATTTACTACAAAACCTAATGAGTCCTGTTTTGTTTTTGCTCGCAATTCCTGTAGAACCATAATCTGCTTCTGAATCTCCCTTTGTCTTTTTTCTAATTCCAAATCAACTTGAGACTTTGTTACCTCTTTTTCGTAAGTTTTTTTGATATCCTGGGTCGAAAGTTGTTTCTCATAGGTTGCATAAATATCATTATACTCTTTTGTTTTGGCTATATTGCCAAGTTTGTCGTAGTTTACAGCTAAAAGCTTTGCGCAGTTTAAAATTAATCTTGGATCGTTAATCGATTTAGCCAATTCTATGGCCTCTTCAAGGTTTGATATGGCCTTTTCCGTTTGATTTAA
>JAYTVX010000213.1:0-2123 GCA_043743775.1 Bacteroidales bacterium
GCAAGATTAATAATTGCTTTAGACCCGTTAATAATCAGCTTAAGAGCATCAACATCCTCACCATTCCAAAGTTCAACTTCAACCTTACTGCCAAAAATCTCTATTGCTTTTAAAGGATTTCGGGACAGAACAACTGGTATAAAATCACTCTCGAGTAGAACTTCAATAAGTTGTTTCCCGATTAATCCTGTAGCGCCTACAACATAAACATATCTTGATTTATCATTCATTTTGTTTCACGATTAAAACTCAATGATAATCCCAATAGTCGGTAATATGCTGGTTGAACCTTGACTATCGACCTTTTTAAGTAAGTATCTAGCTGGATCCGCTGGATCAATTACAGGATTTTGATTCTGGTCTACTAAAGTTACTAATCTACTCACCTCATCAGCCTTAAAGTTATATACATTTTGAACATCTATATAAAAGTTTAGCGTCCACTTTTTAAGGTAGTACATCTTATCTACCCTAACATCGAGTTGATGGAAAGGTTTTAATCTTAAGCTATTGTAACGCTGATAATCCAAATATCCACTAGGCTGAATATTCCATGCTGATATTAGGCTTGACTTATTCAAATCGTAGGGTGTATAAGGCGCACCACCAACATAACGCCATTTAAAGCCAATATCCCATGTCTTTTTAATAACTCTGGTAGCAGTGATGCTAAAAATAGACCTGTTATCCCATGCAGTAGGAATATAGGAATTGGTGTTATTCAGATTTGCATCTGTTTTATTAGCCTGACTCCAAACTAGGGTATATGAGGAAATAACATTAAACCCAAAAAGGTCTTTGCTTCTATACGAAAATTCAAGTCCATAGGATCTCCCTCTCCCAATAGATAGAACAGCCTCATCGCCAAAAGCTCCAAAGTCAGCACCCTTGCCTGCCAATGAAATTGAATCGTTCAATGAGAAAGGGTATTTTGAATAGATTTTGTAGAATCCTTCAATTGATATCTTACTCTTATTATTCGGAATCCAGTCGAACCCAGCAACAAAGTGATTACTTCTGATGTATGTTAACCTATTTTGCTTATTAACCAACTCACCCGATGAATTCCCATATCCTAAAGTTGTATATGGGGGTTGCTGGTAATAAATTCCTGTATTAAAGTTAAAAAAGAAATCGGGAACAAACTCATACGATAATGAGAAACGTGGGCTCACCTGTTTTAACAAATTATTCATCTGCGATGAATAACTATTAGCATCAGCCCTAACACCCAACGATAACGTTAGCGATTGCTTAAAAAACGATTGACTTACCTGTCCAAAACCACTCCATTTAAAAAGGTCGAGATTAGTATCGTATGATACAGGTGATAACGCACCATTCTTAAAGAATGCTCTATAAGTATTATTTGTATAATGGGCATACTCAACACCAGCGCCAAAATCGATATTTAAACCTTTATTTGTTTTTATCTCTCGCTCGTATCGAAATTTATTCTCAGCCTCCTGAGATGTATAATCAAGAAGTTTGGGATTTGATTCATTGTTATCTTGGTATTTATACGCTCTATTATTTAGCATATTCCGACTAATTACCCAAGTATCAAAGCCATCCTCATGAAAATGTTTGTAAACAACCCCAAGTGTATAGTTCCATTGAGTATTTACAGGAATATTACTAAGAACATATCGTTGATCCTCGGTTGGATTTTTGAGTCCAGTATTTAAGGAAAAATCATCAATTGCCCCAATACCAATTACAGTAATCTCATCGCGTTTACCAATGTTGGTATGCGTTTTAAACTGAAAATCGTTGTAGATAGGCAAAATGGGTAATCCTAAAGCGTTGAACAAAAACTGTAAATATGAGCGACGAGCAGAAAAGATAAAGCTTGAGTTTTTACTCATCGGTCCATCTAGAGTTAAGGCAAGATCGGAAGCGCCAAGGGCTGCTTTAACTTTAAGACGCTCATCGTTTCCCTCAATTAGTTTAAAATCAAGGATTGAACTCAAAGCATTCCCTTTTGATGCAGGGAAAGCGCCTGAATAAAAATTCACTTCACGGATAAAATCAACATTAATAATCCCAACAGGGCCACCCGATGCTCCTTGTGTCGCAAAGTGATTGATATTTGGAATCTCCACTCCGTCAAGATAAAATTT
>JAYTVX010000214.1:0-12855 GCA_043743775.1 Bacteroidales bacterium
GAAAACCAAATGGTTTTTGATTTTGAAACGAGGAAACTCGATATTTCAACCTTACTCAATCCCTCTTCAGGTTTAAAAGGGGCAAAGATTTCACCATTGTACGTGCTTATGCGACCATTTCGATGGCCAATCCAAATTGTACCCGATGAATCTTGGGCTAAAGCGGTAATTTCGTTGCTCGATAAGTTGTTGGCAGTAGTATAGGGAGTAAAATCTATTCCATTATTTTTTACTAATCCTTGGTTTGTTCCAATCCACAAAAAACCAGATCTATCCTGAAAGATGGTATTAACCTCAACCTCTTTCATGTTTTTCATAACCTTAAAGACTTCAAAGTGGGGACTTTGAGCTACTGATACGTTTGAAAATATAAAAATGAAACAAATCAGAAAGAAATATCTTTTTCCCATAACGACTTGTTTATTTTTTTACAGTCATGTCAATACTGATAGTAACCGTGATCTCTTCAGCAATTTTCTGGTTTACAACGGCTGGGATTCTAATATTGTGATCGACCAGAAAAACTGAAAAACTTGATGAAATAGTAAGTTTTCCACTAGTAATTATAAGTTTGCATGGGATGATTCGCTCTTGAGTTACACCATGGATAGTGAATTTTCCTTTGCCTCTTATGTTGTAAACGCCATCCTTCCCAAGGTTAATGTCTTCAATGATTTTTCCTTCAAAGGTAATCTTAGGATATTTATCCGATTCTAGATAGTTCTCATTGAAATGGGTGCGTTGAAGGCTGCTATTGAACCCTTCAAAAGTTTTTACCAGAACGCTAAATGCAAAGGATCTATCATTTGTCTTAATTGCACCAATAATTACATTTGATGAAGCCTTAATCATCTCCAGAGGAGCATCAGATGTGAAATTTACTCTTCCTGAATTTGTATAGTACAAGACCCCTTGAGCATCAGTTATAAAGGGAGAAAATAAAAAAAGCAGGAGGGTTGTTTTTTTGATCATCTTGAGGCTGTTTTGTATATAAACTCAAAATCTAACAGTTTGTTTAATCATTTAGTAAAGAGCAAGATGAATTGTCATTAAATGCTTCTTTTTTCAAAATATTTCTCGCTAATTCTGTTTTTTGTGAGACAGGTTGAATACGCGTATGATATTGAATCCAAAATGAATATCCCCATTTCTCCATTTATTGTTTGTTTGAGGAATAAACACCATTTCTTGGGGTGAATTCGAATTAGTCAAGAGCAGCTGAAAGACATGTCCACCAGTCTCAATATCCAGGCCAAGCGAAAAAGAGTTCACATAGTCTTTTGCCGTTTGACCTGGAAGAAGATAGTAATACTCGGCATTTAAGGCTAAGCGTTTGGTGACTTTAAACCTACCACCCATGGCCACTGAAAATACGTTATTTTGGTCGATTTTTCTTTTCACCAAATTGCGATGAACGATTCCGGGTGTAACCTGTAATGAAATTTTATTGTTAAATTTCCGAGCAATCAAAAGTTGGTGGGAATAAAAAAATCTTGAACTTAAAAGGTTGTTTCTATTGGGTTCAGTCCATTTTTCAAATGTATAGAATCCTGTTGTTGTAAAAACTACAGTAAAAGGGAAAATATGCTCCCCACTACTTTGTTTTAGAAGTTTAACCTTTAAAATTCCATCATACAATCTTTGATAGGTTCCTAGGCCAATTCCAATATTAATTCTCTTCGATAAACCATAATCGACTCCAAGGCGCACACTATTCACTAATAAGCCATAAAAGTTGTAGGAACCATTAGAGACAGTTCCAAATCTATGAGAGATTATTGCGGCCATTTCATTTTTACCAATGAGTTCAACGGTTTGTCCATTAATTAAACGTGGAGCTTTGAATGTTGCCTCAGTATATTCCGTTTGTTTAGGTTGACTAGTTATATTGTCTAGTGAGTCGAGCAAACTTTGGGCAATAATCTGATGATGTCCAATGAATAGTAGAAAACTTGAGAAAATAATTATCTTCTTCATAACACCAATGTTTTTTTACTCAGGCATACCTGCATGAATCCATGCTCCAATTTTAGCAATCAGACAATCATCAAGTTTTGGTTGTCCTTTAGGCATGAGGTAAATGCCTGTACGATTAATGGCTGGCCAAAGTTTATTCGTATTTACTGCTGCTTTTAAATTTGTATAGGAGTCTGTTTTTATATCATGATTATAATAGCTTTCAGTATGACAGGCATAACAGTTATTTTCAAAGATGTACTTAATTTTTGAATAGGTCATATTAAGGGTGTCGCAATTGCCATAAAGTTCTTCTTCACTATTGTTTTTGCAGCTATATAGGGATGAATAAATTGCTAAAAGAAGAGGAAGAATTAATAATCGGAATTTCATAAATGAATAATTTTACTGTTTTTAAAAGAGCAAATTACACATTTTTGAGGATATAAATTTAAAAATATCGTCGTGTATCGAGTTGTTGCTTTAATTCTCTTAAATTCTAATTCCAAGGATCATAATATCATCCGTTTGGTCGTTGGCTCCTCGCCATTGATCCAGCCTATGAAGAAGGATTTTTTTCTGTGTAATCATCTTATCCTGTGCAATCCTGACGAGTAATTCCTGAAAGTTCTTCATCAGAAATTTCTTTCTTTCTTGACCACCGAGCTGGTCGGGGAAACCATCGGAGAATAGGTATAAACAATCATTCTTTTGCAGCTGAAGGTTTTGGTGTGTAAAAATTCGACCATGGGTTATTGAATCCCCTACCAATATTTTATCGGCCTTTAGGTGTATCAATTCACTACCACGAACAAGAAAAACTGGATTATGTGCCCCCGAATATTGTAGTTCGAGGGTTGCGAGGTTAATTTTGCATAGCGAAATATCCATTCCATCCTTTGCATCGTAAATATTATCTTTTCGGTTTAGGACATTAGTTACATCTCTACGCATATCGCTTAGCATCATGCTTGTACTGTAGATCTCCTTACGGTAAACGATTTCGGATAATGAGGCAATACCCAGCATGCTCAGCATAGCCCCAGGAACACCGTGCCCAGTACAATCTGCTGCCGCAATAATCATATTGTCGCCTATCTGTTTGATGAAGTAGAAGTCACCACCAATTACATTTCGGGGCTTATAGAGAATGAAGTTGTCGGGGAAGTAATCTTTTAACAGTTCATCACCGGGTAGCAGTGCATTCTGAATATAGCTGGCGTAGAGGATACTATCGTCGATATTCTGCTTATGCTGGATTAGCATATCCCGCTGATTGACTATTTCAATGCTTTGAGATTCGAGTTGACTATTCTGCGAAGCAATCTTTTCGTTCTGCTGAACAAGCTCATTGTTCAATACCTTTAAATAATCCATCTGGGTCTTGATCTCCTCAGTGAGCTGCGAAAGCTCTTGATTGGTCTTGTATAGATTTTTGTTTTTATTAGAGATCAATTTTAAGTATTTAATGTTTTTTTGTTGGGTTGCTTCGTAAGCATCAAAGGTTATCTTACGGATTGATTCAAAGAAAAATGAGAAAAAGAAGATTGCGCTATAAATTGAAAGTAATCGAATCTCAAATTCAATATCGTACAGGTTGTTTATAAATCGACTAGAAGAAAAGAAAAAAATGGTAATCCCAATTAAAACAAGGTTGTAAAGTGAGCCTACTTTCCGGCCCAACATAAAAATACTAAATGGTGGGAACAGATAATACCAGTAGATGCCTGGAAAGATATAGTAACTGGTTAAGTTCAACCGTGTGGAACCATTGCGAATAAGGAAGAAAAGTTCAAGGCAAAGAAGTCCGATTACAAGTACATGGCTAACAATGAAAATTCTCTTTCGAAGTCTTAAATAGATTTGCATTAAAACAATAACCAACGTGCAATAGATGTAGATATAGGAAAGAATATAATCCCCCAGCACATACATTCTATGACTGAAAAAGAGCAGGTAAAAAATTCCGCAGATGGCAAACAAGTTGATAAGAGTTGCCTTTCTAACATCCTCGTGTATTAGGCTTCCCCTTATATTAGCCGAGAGGAAATCATATAAACCCTTTTTAAATCTGTTCATTTTCAGCAAATTTTAATTACCGATTAAAATTTCAAAATGACACAATTAATGGATGGGATGTATGATAATACTATTAAAGAAAAATAAGTTAAGTTATTATTTTGAATTATGCGCTATACTTGATCAGGAAAATGCTTTGTAAAGGAAATGAATAGCAATTAGCAAAATATATTTTTTGTTTGACGCTATTAGTCTAAACCCGAGCTTTTATTCGAACAATCACTTTCATCAGTTTTGCTTAATATTTTCAAAAATCATAAATGCTAACATTAAGGGTTGAATAATTAGCCCTAATATGTTAGCATTTTATGATTAAGTAGGATGATTTTTACGTTTGATCCATATCCCAATAACAGTATATGTTGATATTACTATAACTAATAAATTTCATAAAAACATAATGAATTATTTAATTAGTCCAATTTCATCTTTCTTGGCTTTATCATATTCTCAGGCTCAAGGATTTGGTCGAGTTGTTCTTTGGTTAAGAGACCCTTTTCAAGAACGAGCTCATAGACACCTCTGTTATTTATAAGGGCTTCTTTAGCAAGTTTGTTGGACGCTTCGTAGCCCAAGAAAGGAACTAACGCTGTTATGAGCCCAATGCTATTGTAAACCATCATCCTGCAGTGTTCTTCGTTTGCGGTTATACCATCGATACAACGGTACTTTAGGGTATTCATGCCATTCTTAAGCATCTCAATAGACTCGAAAATGCTTTGCACTATTAATGGTTCAAAAACGTTGAGCTCAAGTTGGCCTGCTTCAGCAGCCATTGTTACCGACAAATCGTTCCCGATCACCTTAAAAGCAATCTGGTTAACCACTTCAGGAATAACTGGATTTACCTTGCCAGGCATAATTGACGATCCAGGCTGCATGGGAGGTAGGTTGATTTCGTTGAAACCAGTGCGCGGTCCCGAGGAGAGTAATCGTAGATCATTGCAAATTTTCGATAGTTTAACGGCTAACCGCTTAACTGCCGAGGAGTACATAATAAATGCTCCGGTATCCTGTGTTGCTTCTACCAAATTCGAAGCAAGCACAACATCAAGGCCTGTAACTTTTTTTAAATGCTTTATTACGATATCGGTATAGCCCGGTTCAGAGTTGATACCTGTTCCAATAGCCGTAGCACCCATATTGACCTCAAGGAATAATCGAGCATTTTGGTTTAATCGTTCAACCTCTTCACTTAAAGTTACTGCGTAAGCCTCAAACTCCTGTCCCAAGGTCATTGGTACTGCATCCTGTAGTTGGGTTCGCCCCATTTTAATTACATGGGAAAACTCCTGAGCTTTACTCCTAAAGGATTCAACTAGCGTTTGAAGTACCTGTACCAATTTTATATTTGAATTGATTAATGCAATCTTAACGGATGTAGGATAAGCATCATTGGTGGATTGAGAGAGGTTTACATGATTATTCGGGTGACAGTACTGATAATTACCCTTTTCGAATCCTAGAATTTCTAGCGCTCGATTGGCGATTACCTCGTTGGCATTCATGTTGGTTGACGTACCCGCCCCTCCCTGAATCATATCAACAACAAAGTGGTTATGATATTTCCCGTTTTTAAGCTCATGGCAAGCAGATACTATAGCATCTTTAACTTTAATATCAATCAAACTTAGATCGAAGTTTGCCTCAGCTGCAGCCTCTTTTACCATTGCCAAAGCTTCAATAAGTGCAGGGTAAAAATTCAATGTTACTCCTGAAATGTTGAAGTTCTCAGTTGCCCTGAGAGTTTGTATGCCGTAGTACGATTCAAATGGAACATCCCGTTCACCCAAAAGGTCATGCTCGCGTCGAGTACTGCCCGATTCATACTGTGCAGCAGGGTTTAGCATTCGGCTATTGACGTTTCGCATTCTTCTCGATATTACCCTAGCAATATTTGAGAAGATTTTAAGGGTTGTATCGGCATTTTTATTGAAGAAATCGCTATTAATCGCCAAAACGGTGGTTGGTTGAAGCGCCCTTGAAGATGTTGAGTGGGGCGAATCATTCGCCCATGAACCTTCGCCTAAGAAATCGCCTCTGCCGAATTGTGTTAATCGAAGCTCAACGCCATACGGATTGCTTTTAAATAGTTCAACATCGCCCTCATAGATGATGAATATATCCTCACGAGGACCATTCTCACGAAAAAGGAGATCACCTACTTTGTATTTTTTCTCCTTAACGCTCTTCGCTAAATCTTTAAATTCTTCGTCGTTAAGATTCCTAAAAAGTTCTATTCTTTTTAAGAATGAAAGGGTTTCATTTATTTCCATCGCTATCCCTCCTTATATAGTTTTTTTTTAAAAAACATTTTAGATTAATACGCTAAAATTACTTAACAAAAATCGATCTCACGAAAGATTTCGAATAATAATTAAAAAATGAACCCCGCCTCAAAGGCGGGGTTCATAACCAACCAAATCAATACTAACTTAAATTTATATCAAACTCTTGTTTTATCCTTTCAGTATTATATTCAATTGTGGCATTCTCGTTAAAGTATGATAAAATTTGATCGAGCATAACAACCTGTGTTGTTCCAAATGCTGCATAGCGGTAAATGTTATTGGCAAGCTGCTTAACCTGATTTTGATTCGCGATCAATACCTGAATCGGATCAACTTCTCCGTATTTAACAACTCCTTGTATTTTAGAAAGTTCATCGATATTAGCTGTAATAATATCGACCAGCTGCTTGTAGGATCGGGATGCTGGTGTATTCCGGCGCGAAACAATTCCAATAACCTGCATATTATCAGGATCAATAATTGGCCCACCGCTATTACCTAGGCACGATAGTCCATCAAACTGAAAGAAACGATTACCCTCAGGACTGGTGAAAAAGGAAGATATAATTCCCGAGCGTAAAGCAAGATTTGAACAACTTGTGCTATACGCTAGCATAGCTACCTGATGTCCGATTTGAAACTTTCTTCGCTCGCTGAGTTTAAGGCTTGGAATTTCTCTAAAATCGGGAAAATCAAGTTTAAAGATCGAGTACCCCGTTTGATTATCAAATACCCCAATTCTAAGATCGTTAATAAACTCGTGGTAAGGAATTTTCATCGATGCTACAACGTTATTCGCATCCTCATCAACAAACGAAATTTCCACTTTTTTTGCCTTTGGAATGTAAAAAGCATAATCAGTTGTTACCAACGATTGGTTCACTTTGAATCCTGAAAGCGTATCAATGCTCACACCTCTCTCGTTCTGAAAGTTTAAGCTGCAGACCGACCCGTGACATGACTTCCAAACTTGACTAAGCATTTTGTATGGTTTTAGGTTAGGGTTGTTAACGACAAAATCAGATGTTCTTAACAATAGTTAGAACAAATAGCATAGATAAAATGAAGAAAACGATGAAGACACCATAGTCAATCTTGCCCACAGGTTCGATATTTTCTTTTAAAATTGTCTTAAAATTTTTCATGTGCTTTATTATTAACATTTTATTCTGATCTCCATAGTGGATTGGATAAAATAAATCCACGATTTATAATTGCTACCGATTCTTGCCCGTACTTTTCGAGCAATACATCATCAAGATTCTCGTCGCAAAATGAATCTGCGATACCTGCTATAACTTTCCGATTATTGAAGTTAAGAGTGATGCGAGTGAATTGAGCAATAAATTTCTGGTTAGGCCTATTCGGGCTAGTTAACAGAAATCTAAAGGTTTCCGATTCTTCGACGTATTCTGCTAGAATTTTTCTGAAACAATCGCCAATAAAAACAACGTATTGACGTGGGTAAGCTAATATTCCATTTAATATTCGTTCAATAAATGGCTTACAGACCGCGTAATTATTCATAAAATCTTTTTCAGAAAAATCAGGAGATAAGTAAGGAACTAATTCAAGTTCTAACTTCTCGTTCGTTAATTTCTGGAGATTCTTTTGAATTGATTGACTGTCGAATCGAATAATCTGAAATGGTTTCAAATAGCTTAACATGCGAATATCTTTGGCATGAACCATTTCAAACTCGGCTACATCATTTAATTCGTGAAAAATATTTTCAGGATTTTGGTGTTTATCTTGATACGTGCTAAAATCTAATGGTTTACTCCCCTTGCATAAAGTCTCTCTTTTCGAGTTAAAGGTGACGAGAGCAATTCTTGAACTAATATTTCCAAAAAAATAAAGAGGGTCGTTGTATGAAAATTGCTTGGATGTCAGTCTTTTAACTTCTTCAATAATCTGTATTTTCCCCGTTTCGATTAACTCGGAATACTCTTTCTCCAACTCGGTTAAAAATACGGTCTCCATTTCTGAAATAATTTTCAACAAATGTATTTCTACAATTACCTTAGACAAGTGGTCAAAGTGGTCAATTTATTTTTTTGGAACGATCCTTTATGTTATAATCATAATTATATTTGCAAAGTGCTGTACTATCAAAGGATTATAATCCAAATAATACTTTCAATTATTTACAATGATTGAACGGCTTAAGATTTCTGTCGAAAAGAAGTTCGGAAAAAAAATAGTTAGCCAAAAAGACTGTAAGATATTATCTAGTAATATATTAGAAGTGTCTGGAGAGTATTTGAGCCCAGCTACACTAAGACGTTTGTACGGTTTCCTTCTAACGAATTCTAATCCTTCCCGTGTCACACATGATATTCTTTGTCATTACATAGGCGTTGCCAGCTGGGATGATTTCATCGAAAACAATCGAAAGACAGCCAGTAATCAGGATCAAATCAATGATACATGGGCTAGAGTATTAGAAATATCAAGAAAGATTAGCAATAATACTCTTGAAAATATTAAACGAAAAAGCGGAATAATCTTCAATAAAACTATTGATCGGCTGTTTGTCGATGAAAGGCTAACCTTTTTCTTGAACAGTGATTATAACTCAACTGCTTTTATAGGGCCTGGTGGGTATGGTAAGTCAACCTTACTTGCAAAGTGGTATGAGAAGAATTCCTTAAAAAAGAATTACTCCAACGATATAATACTTTATATACAAGCTATAACACTTACTTCCTTTGCCAGTTCGGAAGCTTATTTTGAAGATTGGCTGATGCGACAGCTAGGCTTGTCGCCCGATTATAACTTCTTAAGAAATCTATTAAGCAATAATACTATTCCACTAGGACGGTTTATTCTTATAATTGATGCGTTGGATGAATCAAATCTATATGGCTCAAAGCTGGAAAAGGAGTACTCTTCATTAGCTGATTTGTCGTTAAAGTTTTCTTCCGCCAAGTGGTTTAAGATGATTGTTTCTACTAGGTGCTTTGCTTGGAGTAAGTTTGAAATTTTTATTGAGAATCGCGAAAAATGGTACTTTACTGAGCCTAATATTTTTTCGCCCGATGGGGCAAACATTCCATTGCTAACTGCTGACGAGATTCAGAAAATTATTGATAATACGATAAATATAAAATACCCAAGAAGAACCTTATTGGAAGAGTTCTCGCTTGAACTTAAAGAAACGTTAGTTTATCCTTATTTCCTTCAGCTCTTTATAAATGTTTATCATCCCGAGAATGAGTATTTATTGAATGATCAAATCGAAATATTTAAAGAATTCCTCAATAAGCAGATCTATAAAGCCCAGTATTCTGAGGAGAAGGTTGATATTCTTAATAAATTACTTGAGCTATCCAGCTATGGGCTTAATCCCGATGATGTCAAGAAAAATACGTTAAAAGCTATTTATCCTATCCATTTGAAGCATGCTGGAAACTATTTCGAAGCCTATGAGGATTTGATCTCTTTTGGGATAATCATTGAAGATGATATTGAGAACAAATTTGGTGGACATAGTAAAACGATCAGAATAGCAAACCGTAGTCTTTTCGAAATTCTTTTAACCAAATATTACCTAGAGAAGGATGATGAAATAACCCTTTCATTATTTAAGCGTGTAGCTAAAATATATGCTGAGCATGAACTTTTACCACACATGATTACCCGTTTATACCAGTTTGCTTATAAGGATAGAAATCTTAAACCTTTAACGAGTTTTTTTGATTTGAGCACCACAACACTTAATTCAGTGCTTTCGAATTCGAGAATTGCTATTACGCTTCGAAAGGATGAGTTTATGCGTAAGCATCTTCTCCCTATTTACGCAAGTATTCCAATCGCTAGAAAGTATTTTTTTGAGGATTATCCAGATTTTAACAATATAACAGGTTCATTTTCTAAAAGTTTAGATTACTATCATAAGCATTACGAAACTAACGAAGATGAAAATATAGCATTTATTCTTAATATCTATTCTGGCTTTCTCTCACTGGATGAGGGGCGGATTAAACGGTTTTTCGCTCAGATGGATGGATTTATGCCAAACTCAGATTATAGTCCCAATATAGCTGGTATTTGGTTTGCTTGTAAAATATTGTATTACAGGCTTATCGTAAATGAAAAGATAGATGATGTAATCGCTGAGGCTACTGCCTTTTTAAAGAATCTACGTTCAGTCGAATCTTATAAATTCGGCACATTTGAATCTTCACTTTATACTGCACTAATAATTGCAAATCAATATGATACATTGAATGAGTTAACAAGTGAAGATGAACTTATTGAGAAAAAAGGGTTAGAGATTTTTAATAATGAGGTAAGACTATTTAGATATTATAGTTGGTTAGTCTCTGGAAAACAAATTGATCTAAAGGATATTGTTGAAATAGATTTAATACTATCGCAGCTAAATCCTATGAATAGTTATATATATCAGATTCTGGGTCAAGCGTTAAAGGCAATTTATTACTTTAATAACAATGAAATGACTAAGGCATATGAGAGCTATAGGAATTCAACTGAATTAAGTAATATTGCTGGATATCAGATTATTGAGGTTAAACTAATGAAAAATCTTTCGAAAGCTTTACTAAAGTTCGGAGAGAAATCAAAATCGATTGAATGCAATAACTTTGCAGAGCATTTAACTCTAAAAACAGGATTTAGTTACGATCTGCTTTAAACTTCCCTCGTAATATGATAGTTTACCAACGATTCAACTGGATACTGGGAAAACCCTTTTAATTCAAATTCATTATCCTCAGCAATCTTTTCAAGTACATCTTTAAATACGAAACCAACAGAACCGACAACACCTAGTCCATACTCTTTTAATTCGGGAAGTACACGTAAGTGAATCTCGAAAAGCCTTTCAAATATATTATAAACTAGCTGTCTCAGAAATTCATTATCCATATTTTCCTTCACAAAGGGTACGAACGAAGCGAGGTAAGCCGAAGGTTTTTGCTGGCTGTAAACCCTGTCGAGCACTTGGCTAAGTTCTACATTAAAACGTTTTTTAAATGATTCAGCAAGATCCGCTGGCAGAAGTCCATAAAAATATGCTTGAATCAACTTTCGACCAATATATGCACCACTACCCTCATCGCCTAGAATAAAGCCAAGAGATGGAGTTCGATGAACTACACTACACCCATCATAATAGGCAATATTGGACCCCGTTCCAAGAATTGCAATGACACCCTTGTTATCCCCAAATAACGAACGTGCAGCTGCCAGTAAATCCGAAAAAGCATGAATGTGAGCCTTCCCGAAAAACGATTGTAACGCCTGTTGCGCTTTATAGCCCTTTTCTTCACCCGCACATCCTGAACCGTAGAAGAAGACCTTTTTTACCATCGATGGATCTAAATGTGAAGGGAATGCCGATAGTAATGCATTATAGTAATCCTCATCGTTACAGAAAAAAGGGCTTAATCCCTTTGTCTCGAAAGAAATAATCCTCTTATCGGGAAGTACTAACCTCCAATCGGTTTTGGTTAATCCGCTATCGGCAATTACTATCATAATGTGTATTTGATATTAAAAAGTGTAATTAGTCAGTAGTAAAATACAAATATATCTTTTGGTTTTGGAATTCTGGAATGATGGAATAATGTGTTTCTTCACATCTTTTTCTTCCATCATTCCATCATTCCAAATTAAAGAATTAATTAAGGTGCAGTTAATCAATCTATTTTGTAATGCTTAAAAAGAATTCAAGTTATTTCAAGATTTTCTTAACTCTTTTCAAATCCAACAGGTTCATCGGGTTGCACTCCAAACCCTCAACATTGTTTTGAACAAAACGGACTACTTTGTCATAGTATAAAGGTATTACAACTGCATTCCCAATTACCAAAGAGTCCATTTCTCGATAATATTTCAATCGTTTTTGGAATGACACTTCAGTCAAAGAGTTAGAGTAGAGTTTATCGTACTTGTCGCTTTTAAAGTGGGTGTAGTTTGGTCCTGAAGGGCTAAAGTTTGCGCTATTAAAAAGTGCTAAGTAGTTTTCCGGATCAGCATAATCGGCAACCCACGATGCTCTGAAAAAGGTGAGTTTTGAATTGGCGAGCATTTCACGATAAGCAGCCCCAGGGTATACATCAATCTTGATATCAAATCCAAGATCGTTAAGCTGATGCTGAATAAATTCACAGATATCAACGTAATCATCTGTTGTAGCGAGCGAGAACGATGGTACACTATTCGATGGGCTAAATCCAACCTTTTTAAGAAGATCCTTGGATAATGATGGATCATAGTTGAAGCCCATGGTAACTTTATCAAAATAGGGCATACCGTTGGGTACGAATCCATTAAAGGCGGGATATCCCATGTTGCTCCGAAGGTACATCATCATTTTTGAACGGTCGATCCCATACCCAATAGCCTGGCGGACATTCCGTAGGAGGAGAGGGCTATTCTTTAATGCTGGATTTGTACTATCAACCAGTATTCCTATATATTCAGTATTCAGGTAAGGACCTGTAAGCATTTTTATTTTATCCTTGTATCGTGGATTTAAACTACCTGTTCTAGTAAGAAG
>JAYTVX010000215.1:0-4197 GCA_043743775.1 Bacteroidales bacterium
AATGAGATTAGCGCTACTACGAATGACACAAAAAGACATTTTTTAGAGGGGGTTATATCTTTAATAAAGTACATAAGTGATAGGGCTTCAAATAGAAGAATAACCCCAAGAATTGATTTTGGGAAAAACTTAACAAACTCTCCAAAACTTGCTGAAAAAAACAATCCTATTATTAAGAACAAGGAGCCATATATAATTACCGATCCTCCTGTTCTTGCACCGAAATTGTAATGACCGGCAATTCCACCTGCTCCATGACATGTAGGTATACCACAGAAGAATGGATTTATTAAATTCATAAAAGCGTAGGTGTAACCAATTTTTTTAACGCTTATTTTCTTATCGGGAAACAGATCGATAACAGTTCTGTTTGTTGCAATAACTGAATTTGATATGGAAAGTGCAATTTGAGGGATAACTAAGAGCAAGAAACCGTTGAGTATGTCATCGCTTTTTGGAGTATAAAACTTAGGTAGTGTTATCCTCATTCCTCCTAAAAGTTTATCAAAATCAATTGTAAAGAAACAACCATAAATAATACCTATTAATACTACAAACAGCGCAGGTGGATATTTTTTATTACCAATAAAAAGAATTATTAAAATAAAACCAATGATAGCAAGTATATAACCATGTAAACCACCTGATGGGAGGTAATCCTTGAGAGCAAGACTAGCCAAACTTAGCCCTAGCCCGAACTGAATACCCCTTACAACGCTTTTAGGAATATTTCTCACTAACCAATCAAGAATATTAGTGAAAGAAAGAATAAGCATTATAAATCCTATAGAAAGACCTGCTCCATAAAGTGTATTCCCAGAGATTTTCTGGGCAATCATAAGAACAGCCATTGCTTTAAGTGGTTGAACAGGCATTGGAATTCCATATAGTATCCCTGTCATAATTTGCATTATGCCAAACATAATGAAGCTGCTAGCAGGATCAAGTGTACAAGCAGTAATCATTCCAATTATTAATGGAAGGTCAGTTCCTATATCACCGAAAGAACCTGAAAATTCATTTCGATTGAAGCTGATGCGATATTTGTGATTATCATTTTGCATATAATTATGCAAAAATAGCTAAAAGGATATAGCAATGAACATCACTAATCTTTATGGTAAATTCGGATGAAAAAAATTGAAAAAATAGAATATTATATTGTCTATAAGCAAATTGGCACAGAATAATTTGTCTGTGCCAATTTGTAATAAAATGTTTTTATCTTAGATCTATCCTTGAACATCCAAACAAGGATTTTAATGTCTTTAGAAAGACAATTATCGTTTTTCAAACAGAATCTCTGTTAGCGATTTTACAGCCCTATCTGAGAAAAAATCGCTAGCAGGGTATACTTTGAAACGTCCACCCTCATTATCCTTTCTGTTTTCAGTTAGAAGAAAATCGGACTGATCATTACGGTTGAACAGTTCAGCGTAGGTTATTGCTACACGGTAACCATCTTGCCCGGCCATTATAAACAAACCGCGTTGAATATTCTCCTTTGATTCTTTGTAGTAAGGAGCAAGCACTTCCTTAAGTAGATATCCTGTAAAGGGTGATGTGCTATGAATTCCCTTTCCACGACCATAGAATATGGCATTGTAGGTGACAGCTTGTAGTTTGCTTGAAATTTCCTTCATCATTACCTCTTTCCCATCCTCCGATTTCAACTTAAACGATTCGCTGTACATGGGGGACATTCCCTTTTGAACCTTAAAGGTAGCACCGGCAGAGCGTACCGTTATTTTCGATGGGTTTGATATATTCCTTTCGGTTATTAGATCGGTTGCAACCACAAGTCTTGAAAATTCTGGAAGAGGCCATAGTTCTTTCGTTTTACTTGGAACGATTCTCATCACCTCATCGGCAATAATAATCTTATGTAGGTTATTTGGGTAGTATAGCTCACCCCAGGAGAAGATCACCTTATCGCCATTATCGTTGCTAATTTCAACGTATAAATCGATAATGGGGGAGAATTCATCTTTGTTCTTCTTCTGCAGTTTAATGCTATTCAGAATATCGAATAGCGAGTAACCGTCGTAGCGGTATGCTCCGATGAATTTATTCGTGCCATCGACATTTAGCGATGCCTCTTTAACGATAACCGAACGTTTGGGTAATTTGGTAAAATCAACTAAACCGGGATTTGCTATCTCCCCGTCGATTGAAAGGGTAGCTAAAGGTAGTGTTTTTACCGCTTCGTTATCGTAAAAGTTATTTGTAGCTACATAGTGGTTGGTTTGTATTTCCGATTGCTTTTGCTGGCAAGCGCTTAAGAATAGACCTGCAAGAAGAGTTAAATATACTTTTTTCATTTTTTAGTTTTGTTAGATTTTTACTGCAAGTTGGAATGTTATAAATCGGCCAGGACAAACGGCTCCCTTATTATCGTAGATCTTTTTATCGAGGATATTTTGAATGGTGAGCGTGAGTTTGGTGTACTTAAACAGATCGTGCGAAAGCCTTAGGTCGAGCGTAAACCATGCAGGGTATTTAGATGATAGAACTATTTCGTCGTAAACATTCTGGTCGTTAACGTACATCGTTCCATTATACTTACATGTTAACCCGGCATTCACAAGTTTAGATCTTACAAAGGTTCCTGCAGCAAAGGAGTGCTGGGGAACATCCGTTAGAAACTTCCCTTTAAGGTTTGTTGGATCGCTGGTGTACATCGGTGTATAACCCGTTATCTTTGCGTTGGAATAAGCGTAGTTGCCGAATACTGAGATTGAAGGATTAAAGCTGTACGAAAAATCAAATTCAGCCCCATAGATTTTTACATTCGAGATATTTGACCGAATCATAATGGGTCTGTCCCCAAACCCCAAATCAATGCTATCGCCGGTTGAAACGTAGTAAAGAAAATCGGTACCTTTTGAGTAGTATGTACTCGCCGATAATTTCAAATTCTTGATGGGTGAATAATCGGTACCAATCTCAACATTGTTGAGATACTCGGGCTTAAGGTTAGGGTTCGCAACCTTTAAACCTCCTTTTACACGACCCGTTCGGCAAAGATCATCAAGTACCGATGGTCTAAAACCTCGGCTATAACCGCCATACACTCTGAAATTATCGGACGGTCGGTACTGTAGCGATACACGGGGGCTAAAGGCGCCCCACTTCTTATCCTTTAACCCCGAGAACTGATATTGATTTAGAAATGTGGTTTCAGCGCTAGGACTATTGATGATAAATGAACCATCGTAGTATTGTGCAAAATCATAGCGCAACCCGAACAGAAGTTTGAACGATTTGGGTAGCGAAATTTCATCCTGAAGGTAGGTCCCATAGAAATTCATCTTTCCATTATTATCAACCTTATCGGTTGATGTATAGTAGATATCTGAGGCATCGACCTGTCCGTTCCGAATATCAAAACCTGAGGTGAGCGAATGATTCCCTTTGGTGTAGTTTACACCCGATAGAAATCCTAAATCACGCCGAACCGAAAGAACATTATACCAGGTATAATCATCCTTTTGCGATTCGTTCACCTTTTTATAATCCTCGTTCAGGAAGAAAAGCGATGTATTCCACATCACCTTGCCAACGGTACCATTCAAGTTCGTTCTTAGCTGGTAGGTTTGGTATTCGGTTTGATTCCCGTTGGGTTGATATACTTTCTCGCCAGTTCCTCTGATTCCATCGTAAAGGCTAAAGTCAATTTCGGCGTTAAACTTTTGAGCTTTCATATACCCCGTTTTAAAGTTTATTACCTTTTCATCGACATTCGATTTTACAATGAATGGGTTGATATTCTGATCGGCTTCAGATTGGGTTATATAGCCATCGCTTTTACAGTAGGATGCATTGGAATTCCAGTAAAACCCTTTGCTGATATCGCTACCCAGCTTACCCCCGAGGTTTACCCTTAGGCTCTTCGTGTTATAGGTTCCATAATCAACCGATACGATACCCTGAAATGGTTTTTTTTGTTTAGAAGTAATTACATTGATTATACCACCCATTGCATTCCCTCCGTACAATGCTGATCCTGGCCCTTTAACCACTTCAATACGCTCAACATCAGCGGTAGATATTAGATTCCAGTTTACCGATCCTCCATCGGCCTTGTTTACCGGAATTCCATCCAGTAGAACTAATGTTCTGGCTTGCTCATTTCCGCTTAGCCCACGCATGGTGACCGACGATTTAGTGGAAAATATTCCGAACGAACGACTTACC
>JAYTVX010000216.1:0-2856 GCA_043743775.1 Bacteroidales bacterium
GATCTTTTGATGCGCTTCGATAAAGAACATTACTACCATCAAAATTACCTGCAGCGGTAACCCCATAAGCTACTGAGAATAGTTCAGCATCTTCTTTCAGAATCGTTTCAATCTCTTGCTTAGTCCATGTATAGAAGCTACCCTCTTTCCCTTCGCTATCTGCATCATACGAGGTATAGAAACCACCGAGGTTCGATTTCATTTCCTTTAGAACAAATGAAATGGTCTCTTTTACTACGCTTTGGTAGAGTTCGTTTTGATTTATTCTATAAGCTTTGGAGTAGAGCGAAATAAGCTGTGCATTATCGTAAAGCATTTTTTCGAAGTGTGGGATTTGCCAATTTTCATCAACAGAATAACGAGCAAAACCTCCGCCGAGATGATCGTAAATACCACCCATGGCAATTTTGTCGAGGGAGAGGAACACAAAATCTGATATCTCCTTATCAGGAACATGTAAACCGAATTCAAGCAAGAATTCTAATAATCCAGGCATTGGAAATTTTGGCGCTCCCGTAATGCCTCCATTCCTTGTATCAAATAGCCTTTTAAGTCGATTCGTATAGTCTTTGAGGATGTTGTTTGATTTAGTCTCAGGATTGCTCTTAAACTTTATCACTTCTGATCCAACAATACTTAGGGCAAGTTCATCAGCAACCTCGATGATACGATTTGGATCTTTAAGCCAGGAGTCATTTAAGTTTTGTAGGACTTTTAGCCAATTATCAACAGAAAAATAAGTGCCTCCGAAAACTGGTTTTCCATTCGGTAATGCAAAACAATTTAATGGCCAGCCACCGTTACGGTTAATAATTTGTACAGCATTCATGTAAATCTGATCGATATCGGGTCGTTCCTCCCGATCAACTTTAATATTCACAAAATGGCTATTCATATATTCCGTTACCTCGTTGTTGGAGAAGGCTTCGTGCTCCATTACATGGCACCAATGGCAGCTGCTATATCCAATGCTAATAAGAGTAAGCTTATTTTCTGCTTTTGCTTTATTAAACGCCTCTTCGCCCCAAGGATACCAATCCACAGGATTCGTTGCGTGTTGAAGTAGGTATGGGCTTGTTTCTAATGCAAGTCTATTTGAAAAACTATTCATTCTTTTTTATTTGTCGTATTGAGATAACAGTTTTTGCAGTGAATTGTTGATTAAATATCGAAAAATGAGGAATCGTTGTTAAAAGAATAAAACATTTTTGTTGTTACTTTGGGTTGATTAATTTTGGAATGCTTTTTGACTTTAAAGAAATAGTAACTAGAATGACTAATTTCACGACGATGAAAAGAATTAAACTCACTTTAACCATCATAATTATAGTGTTCTGCAGCAATATCTTTGCTCAGGGTTATAGAATTGAAGTCCAGATCGAAGGACTTAAGGATACAACGCTTTTGCTTGGTTATCATTTCGGGGAAAAGAAATACGTACAGGATACAGCCAAAGTTAACTCAAGTGGGATTGCAGTATTTCAAGGTGATTCAACCCTAAAGCAAGGGATCTACCTGATTATCCTACCTTCAAAAACATACTTTGAGATTCTTGTTTCCGATAATCAAAAGTTTGAGGTTAAAACGGAATTAAATAATCTACTTGAAAAATTATCGTTTACAAACTCTAAGGAGAATAGCATTTTTGCCGACTACCAACGATTTATGGTTGAACAGCAAAAAGCGATGACGATTTATCAGAGTAAGTATAAAACCGTAACGGCTAAAACCGACTCGGTTAAAATTATGCAGGATAAAATTAAAGCCTTGGATAAAAAAGTTAATGATTATTGGAATAGCATTATTGTCAATAATCCTAACGCTTTGATATCGCTTATTGTCAAAACAATGAAAGTTGTTGAAATCCCTGAATTTAAAATTCCTGGTAATGCAAAAAACGCCGATTCGCTAAAATGGGTTATGGGTTATCATTATAATAAGGTGCATTTCTTCGATAATATACCACTTTCCGACCCACGGCTTCTTCGTACACCAATCCTCGAAGGGCGTTTAAATGCCTTTTTCGATCGAGTTCTAATACCCTCCCCCGATAGCATTACCCCTGAAGCAATAAAGATTATTGAGACTTCGAAAGCAAATAAAGAGGTTTTTCAATACATGCTATCCTATCTCGTAAATAAGTTTCAAACTTCCAATATCATGGGATTTGATGCTGTTTTCGTTACTCTTGCCGAAAAGTACTATTTAAGCGGTCAGGCTTGGTGGGCCGATAAAAAAATATTAGAAAAAATACAGGAACGCGTAACCGCTTTAAAACCAAATCTCGTTGGAAATCAATGCCCCAATCTTTCGCTGCCTGATATGGCAGGTGTAACTCGAACTATTAGTAGTTTAAAAGCTAAGATTACCGTTGTTTACTTCTGGGATTCAAGTTGTAGTCACTGCAAAAAGGTAACACCAGCGCTCAAGAAGATCTACGACAAGTTTAAATCAAAGGGTTTTGAAGTTTATGCGGTTTACACCCAGGGAAATCAGCCAGAAGTTATTGAATACATCAGTAAGAATAATCTAAACTGGATTAATGTTTGGGATCCAGCACTCAATTCAAATTTCAGAAACCTCTTCGATATCTACTCAACCCCCGTAATCTATGTGCTTGATGCGAATAAAAAGATTATTGCAAAACGGATAAGCGAAGAGTCATTAGAAAAAATGTTGGAGCAAGAGCTTAAGTAAGTTGACAAGTTTATTGTGGCTTCAACTCTTACGGGATAAGCAAAATCGAGTAAAGGTTTCCATTACGCTTTCGATGTAGGTTTTTGATACAGGTAGATCAGTAGAATTAGGCACATCAAGTTCGAGGCATAGTTCATCTTTATCTTTTCTGAGGATTTT
>JAYTVX010000217.1:0-4397 GCA_043743775.1 Bacteroidales bacterium
TTGTCTCAGCGAATCAGCAGTACTACCTGATATCTGATTTAGGTGATACTACACTCTACTCTAAACTATTAACCTGTCATTTAGCGAATAGTGATTATAAAGAACCGATGATGAACTACCTCAAATCATCTTTGGCTCATCTTATCCGTTTTCAAACTGAGGGTTCAGATGGATTAGATTATAATATCTGTTACCCTAAACAAATATTCGACCGACGGTCGGTGATGTGGGATTTCAACTACTTCAAGTATTCGTTTCTCAAGCCAGTTGGTGCTATTTTTGATGAGGATAAGCTTGAGGATGATTTTGAAACTTTCACCAATTATCTTCTTGATGATGAAATGGACTGTTTCCTTTACCGCGATTTCCAGTCGCGCAACATTATGGTTAAGGACGATGAATTGTTCTTTATCGATTATCAGGGAGGTAGGAGAGGACCTTACCTTTACGATGTAGCATCGTTTCTATATCAAGCTAAAGCAGCAATACCACAACCACAGAGGGATGCTCTTTTCATGTATTATCTTGAAGACCTAAGCTCCAGAAAAATGATTAACCCTGAACGAATGAAGGAGCGATTCCCTGCATTTGTGCTATTCAGGATAATTCAAACGCTTGGTGCCTATGGTTATAGGGGCTATTTCGAGGGCAAACCCCATTTTATCCAAAGCATTCCACTTGCACTCGACAACCTAAACCAGCTGCTTAAAGCTAATTTCCCTGATGTCAAAATAAAATATTTAACCTCAGTGCTTGAGGATGTAATTTGCTCATTTAAATCGAAAATTGAACAAACACCATATTTTGATGGTTTAACCATCGATATTACAAGTTTTTCGCTGAAGAATGGTTATCCTGAGTTGAACCTTGAACATGGAGGAGGATTTATCTTCGATTGCCGTTCACTTCAGAATCCAGGTCGATTGGCTAAGTATATGAACTTAACAGGACTTGATGCTCCTGTAGCAGAGTATTTAAATGCCAAACCTGAGGTTGATATTTTTATGAGCAAGGCATACGAATTGATTCTTAATGCTACAAATAATTATCTCTCCCGTGGGTTTAAATATTTGTCGGTGGGGTTTGGTTGTACAGGAGGTCAGCATCGATCGGTGTATTGCGCAGATAGATTGGCGAAAATGCTTGAAGGGATTCCGGGTGTGAAAATTAATTTATCTCATAGAGAATTGATTGAAAGATGAAGGTAGCAATTATTGGAACCGGTGGAATTGGTGGATACTTTGGAGGAAAAATTGCGAAGGCAGGTTTTGATGTTACTTTTTTAGCAAGAGGAAATCAATTAAAATCTTTACAGGAGAACGGACTAACTGTAAAAAGTATTCTTGGCGATTTTCACGTTGATTCAGTTAAAGCAACTGATAGTATTCGAAGTATTGGTAAATGTGATCTAGTAATCCTTTGCACCAAAGCATGGCAATTGAAAGGAATCGCTAATGAATTAAAAACAATATTAAAAGAGAACTCTGTGATTTTGCCCTTGCAAAATGGAGTATTAACTGTTGAAGAACTTGAAGTAGAAATCAATAGAAAATATATTGTTGGAGGTTTATGTAGAATTATTTGTAAGGTTGAATCACCTGGAGTAATAAATCATTTTGGAATTGATCCAATAATAGTATTTGGTGAACTTGATAATACTAAATCAAGTAGAACCGAAAGAATTAAGAAGTTATTCGATACGTCAGAAATAAACTCAAGAATATCAGACAATATCACCTCTGAATTATGGAAAAAATTCATATCAATTTGTGTAAGTGGTTTATTAGCGGTAACAAAAACAACATATGGTGAGATTCGTGAATTACCAGAAACTCGTCAAATGATGACTGATTTATTGAATGAGATTTATCAACTTTCAAAAAAAATTGGGATACAAATTAATTCCGATTTTGTTGCTAAATCAGTTTTAGCAATTGATGCTTTACCTTATGAAACAACATCATCGTTAACAAGAGATGTTTGGGAAGGAAAACCATCTGAAATTGAATATCAGAATGGAACTGTTGTTCGATTAGCAGAAAAATACAATACTGAAGTACCAATAAACAAGTTTGTGTACCATAGCATCTTACCAATGGAAAAAAAAGCTAGGAATAATAGCATTTAGCAGTTGTAGTATGAGCAAGATGTGCAAGAAGAATAAGGTTGATGAAAAGGATGAAAAAAAATCTGATGCAGCATTCCTATGTAAAAAGTGTGGTAGTTCTTCAAATAAGGAGAAGAAACTCTGCAAACCAATTAAGTCAAAATAATTTGCAATTTATTTTTATGTCATGCTGAGCGCAGTCGAAGTACGACATTGATAAGAGCTATCCCTCGACTACGCTCGGGATGACTTTAAATAATGAAAACTTGATTATATAATGCTATGAAAGCGATGATATTGGCTGCAGGTTTGGGTTCTCGGCTAAAACCATTAACCGATGATAGACCTAAAGCGCTTGTAAAGATTGGAGATAAAACATTATTAGAGCACACTATTCTAAAATTAGTTGAGAATGGATTTGATGAGATTGTTGTTAATGCTCATCACTTCTCCCAAATGCTTATTGATTTTCTGAATAGCCACGATTTTGGTGTGAATATATTTATTTCTGACGAATCGGATAGACTTTTAGATACTGGAGGCGGAATTCTTAAGGCTGCTAATTTTCTCGATGGTGATGCACCGTTCCTTGTCCATAATGTAGATATCATTACCGATATCGATTTACGATTGCTTTATCATACCCATTCCAACTCAACAGCATTGGCAACTCTTGCTGTTGGTAAAAGGGAATCGTCCCGCGTATTTCTTTTCGATAACGAATTGAATCTTGCGGGATGGAAGAATAACCTTACGGGTAAAAAGATAATTCCTGATAGCAGCCGTCAGTCTTTGTCTGAATATGCCTTTTCGGGTATCCATGTAATAAACCCTGATTTTTTCAACCATGTTAAATCAAAGGGTCCCTTCTCGATTGTTGATGCATATTTAAGTTTATGCTGTAGGCATAGTATTAAGGGTTATGATGTAACCTCCAATTTTGTAATTGATGTTGGTAAACCCCATAATATTCCAATGGCGGAGGAGTTTCTTCGGAGGAAAGTGACAAGCGACAAGTGAAAAGATTCTGTCAACTGTCAACGAACAAGTGTCAACTATTCCGATATTACGCCCGATCCAATCAGCTCGTCATTATCGTACCAAGCTGCAAATTGTCCAGCAGTTATACCCCGTTGAGGATTTTTGAAGATGATATAGATGCCATTCTCTTGACAGTATAGCGTTGCTTTTTGCAGAGGCTGACGATACCTAATTCTAACCAGCAGTTCGATACTTTCATTGGGTTTCATCGCTCTATCGGGTCTAACCCAATGCACTTCCGCTGAGTTTACAAGTAGCCCATTTCGATATAACCCTGGATGGCTTTGCCCCATCCCTGCGTAAACGATATTATTTTTAATATCAGTTGATATCACAAACATTGGTTCTAACTTGCCTCCAATGTTTAACCCTTTCCTTTGTCCAATTGTAAAAAAGGCGGCTCCTTGATGTGGTCCTATTACCGTTCCATCCTGTGCTTTATATGCAATGGGTTTTGAAAGTTCAATAAGATTATCTTCCTGTATGACATCCTTCCCTTCGTAGTATTCCCTGGGGATTTCGATGATATTTCCTATTTTGGACTTGAGTTTTTGCTGGAGGAATATAGGTAAATCAACCTTACCAACAAAGCAGATACCCTGAGAATCCTTCCTGTCGGCACTAGCAAGGCTAAGTTCAGCAGCAATTCGTCTTACTTCAGGTTTAAGCAGATGTCCAATTGGAAAGAGTGATTTTTCAAGTTGGCCTTGGTTCAGCTGGCAAAGGAAGTAGCTCTGATCCTTATTGGGATCTAGTCCAGCAAGAAGCCTATAGTATGTTTTCCCGTTTACAACAACCTCTTCCTTACGGCAGTAGTGACCCGTTGCAACGTAATCAGCATTGAGGGCTAAGGCCGCTTTCATAAATGCATCGAACTTGATTTCGCGGTTACATAGTACATCTGGGTTTGGTGTTCTTCCCTTTTCGTACTCATCGAACATGTAATCTACAACCCGTGTACGATATTCGTCGCTAAGATCAACGTATTCGAAAGGAATTTTGAGCTTACGGGCAACCATCTCGGCAAAGTTACGATCATCGTCAAAAGGGCAATCGCCCTGAAGAACTCCAACAGTATCGTGCCAGTTCTTCATGAACATAGCAATCACTTCATACCCCTGCTGTTTTAGCAGATATGCAGCAACGCTCGAATCTACACCGCCCGATAGGCCTACAACTACTCGTTTCATCTTATATTATGAGGCTGCAAATGTAATAATAAAAAAGAAGTCAGAGAAGTTGTGATGCT
>JAYTVX010000218.1:0-5554 GCA_043743775.1 Bacteroidales bacterium
TGGCGGATGCTCCCGAGGGAATACGGATCTTGGAGTACGGTGTACTACTACTTCCGAAAATGGCTGATTAGCGGGGCGTGGCACCGAGTGCAGTCGAAGCTCCATGCGCTGGTGAGGGAGAGGTACTCCCGCGAGGCATCCCCCAGCCTTGGGGTTATCGACTCCCAGTCGGTGAAGAACAGCGAGCGGGGCGTTCCCGATAAGGGGTATGATGGGAACAAGAAGGTAAAAGGGCGTAAGCGGCATATCGTGGTGGATACCTTGGGAATCCTGATGTGCATCGTTGTAACCGCAGCGAATGTGCATGATAGCGTGGCGGCTGAGCAGGTATTCAAAAGCGTTGGATTGTGGAACGTTCGATATCATGGCTGATGTGGTCTAGGAGGCTCTGTAAGGATTATGAGATGAATACTGAATCAAGCGAGGCTTGGGTACTCGTGGCTTCCATTGCTATGATGGTGAAATATTTTTAAACAGGCTCTAACTCTTTCTGATTCGATCAATAAGAACTATTATTCCCAAACTTTTAACGATCTTCTTGGTTATTAATATTATACAAGTGCAAATTATCCAAAAGCATTAATTCATTATGGGAACTCTTATAAACTCAATTCTGATAATATTCAAACAAAACAGATGATTATTGAGCTTATAGGGAAGAACCTTGGAAATGAACTTGATCCTGAGGTTAGAATTGATTCTCTAGAATTAAATATTAGAAAATTCCCCTTTATCACGAATAGCATCAATTTTCAACAATTTTTATTAATCAGCTATGTAAGTACAATTTTTAATTATTTTGAAAAGGGTAATCCTATAACAAGTTTACAAATTCTAGCACGATTTGAGAAATGTGCTATAGAGAATAAACTTCTTGATACAAATTATGGCTTGATTAGTAACATATATTTACAACTTGCATCTTACTATAATCGTCTACATTATTATGATAGTCAAGAAAATATTTTAAAAAGAGGATTGAAATTATTACCTGATTCAAAAGAATTAAAATCTAACTTAAATACTCTTTTATCAAATAAAACTGAACTAATGGAGTATGCTAGGAACAACAACTTCAATACTCAAGAAAAGGCATACACTTTAGATAACGAATCTATACTTGTTTTAAAGGAAATAGCAAGTAAAAAAAGAAAACTTATCAATGATAACGTCGATAAATATTTAATGAATAAAGTATGGCAATTGGAAAATATAGTTGTGAAAAACAGTATTGTTACACTTAGTCCAAAGGAACAAGTAACTTTCATATTTGGTAATGATAATTCAGCCAAAATCAAGGATAATGTTGGCGAAAGTTTGGGTTCATGGAATTATAATCGTAAGGAAAGTACAATAAGAGTATATGATAGTAAGGATAGTGCAACAACGAATATAATGATATATGAAATTGACAGTTCAATGATAAAGTCTATAATGTTTAATGATGATAACCCTGTAAAAATGATATCATTTCTTAAGAGTCTATAATATTTGAATAATAGATTAAGCAAAAAGAGGCTGCATACTTGCAGCCTCTTTTTGTTCTGGTTTAGTTGTTAAATGGTTAATACTTTTTGAAATAAACTTGAAAATCCTTCAAGTTAAAATTCTTCGAAAACCCTTCATCAAGGCTAAATACCCTGTAATATGAAGCGTTATCTTTTACCGGTGGGATATAATCAAATTCATAGTAACTATTAATCTTGAATTCATGATTAACCTCAGCCGATTCAGGCGTTTTAACGCATTTACACTTATTCATAGGTTCAATTTAAATACTACTAATCAAAAATTTTTGACCATTCTTTGAAATTTCTTTTTTTCCAATCGCCTTTGTGATAAAGGTGACTGGCTATTAGAGGAAGTACAGTTGTTGCTTCAGCGTAAACCATTTGTTCGTAGGTTGTATCAACCTTACCCCACGATGAAGCCTCCTTTAGCGTTGAACTTGAGCAAGCACCATCACGAACATCGGCAACTGTGATTTGAACAGCATATTTATGCATCGGAACATCGTAGCCTAAGATCTCAGCACAAACAACAGTATCCTGAGCGAAGTTTTTTGGTACCCCACCACCAATCATGAATAGGCCGGTTACATTCGCTTTAATTTTAACCATTGTCAATTCTCGGAAATCCTTTACAGAATCAATTGATACGTGAGCATTAGGATTTTCTACCTGATGCACAACCAAGCCAAATCCTGCGCTACTATCGCTAAAAGCTGGGCAGAAAATAGGAACGTTATGCTCGTAGCATACCTGAATTAAGGAATCCTTCTTAACAGAATGCTTTGTAAGGTAACTACCCATCTCTTTGATAAATTCACGTGAGCTATAAGCGCCTGGTTTCATTCCATCTGCTATAGTCTTTATGGTTGCATCGCAATTCTGTAACTCCTCCTCGTCGATAAATGTATCGTATATCCTATCAATCAATAAATCACGAAGATCATTATCGTCTTGTAATTGATTTCCTTTGTAGTGCTTGAAACCAAGTGCTTCAAAGAAATCCATATCAACTATTGATGCTCCTGTTGCCACCACACAATCAATCATTTTATTCTTTACCATATCAACGTAAACCTGCATGCAACCACCCGCACTCGTGCTTCCTGCCAGAGTAAGAATGTTTGTACACTCAGTATCGTTTATCATTCGGCCAAAGATATCGGCTGCAACGGCAGTATCCCTTGATGTGAAGGACATCTCACGCATTGAGTCAATAATTGGTGTAGCATCAAAAGATTTGATGTCTATGTGCTTAATTGTATCCTTCAGAAGATCTTTTTTCTCCATCTCTCAAATTTTATTTGGTGCAAAAGTAGTTAAAAAGTTTTAAAATCGATTTTTTTCTACTCTACCGAACTTATACGAGAGTAGTTTGTAAATAAGTTTCGTTGCAAGGAAATCAGACGAACGTTCTTTGGGGTTAGGGCAGAGTTCAACCACATCAAAACCAACAAGATTTTTGCGCTCAATTAGTTTCTTTAAGAACTGAAGGGTTGGGTACCACTGAAGTCCACCTGGTTCTGGCGTGCCTGTTGAGGGCATAATCGATGGATCGAAACCATCGAGATCGATGGTGAGGTAAACATTCTCAGTTAAAAGGTCAATGGCTTTATCCATCCATTCGACACTGTTGACAATATTATGAGCCCAGAACACTCTACTGGGATCAAGGTTTTCTTTTTCACCAACATCCATGCTACGGATTCCAACCTGAACTATCGGGCAAATCTCTTTGGCTCGTGCCATAATACAAGCATGGTTGTTTTTGCTCCCTTCGTAGCTTGAGCGCAGATCGGTGTGGGCATCGATTTGGAGTACGCTCATATTCGAAAACTTTTGGGCATGAGCTTGAATCACACCAATGCTGATTGAATGCTCACCACCAAGGGTAACCAAAAATTTATCCTTATTGAGAAATGCTTCAGCCTTTTTTCTTACAGCATCGACCATAGCCTCTGGGCTTTTGTTCACTCGAACGGCAGGTGCTGTGTAGATACCAATCTTGTAGATTTCGGAATCGGTTTCAATATCGTACAGTTCCATATTCGCCGATGCTTCTAAAAGTGCTTCAGGACCCTTATCTGCTCCTTTAATCCATGTACTAGTTCCATCGTATGGAACAGGTAGAATTGCCACTTTAGCGGTAGATTCTGCTGTGTACTGCTTAGGTAAATCGCCGTAACTATACATTTTTCTTGTTGTTATCTAATTTAAAGAATTGGGTGGTAAAAAAAGATAAATGAAAATTCTTATTTGTTGGCCTTTTGATAGTTTGGTTTTAATTTTTCCAAATTTGCTGCAAGTATAGAAAAAATATTTTTAATGGGTTACTTTTTGTTATTTTTTATTCTTTTTTTTATTAGTAAACTTAAGCAAATCAGTGCTCTATATAGTTTTTTATTTTAAAAAATGACTATTAGAATTAGAAATAAAAAAAGAAAGGTCTCTGCATTCGCAAAGACCCCTCTCCAGTTTCTAATTTGATGTTGGGCTATTTATTTTTTATTCGGGCAATTTGGACAATCTCCACCCATTCCTTTTCTCATTCCTTTTCCCATATGACCTTTTTCTCCCATTTCACGATGTGAGTTAAAGAAAACCTTCTGCTCGTCGGTAAGAAATGAAGAAACGTCTAACCGGTGACTAACTTTCATCTTCATCAGTTTTCCTTGAAGTGTAGAAATCTCATCAATGGTTTTGTTGATGGCATCCTTATCAGGTTTTTCAACTGATTCGAGAGTGGTTAAATGTGCCTTTTTTTCAGCTAGCTCATTTTTTATTGGGGTGATTTCTTTAATATGCTTAACCTTTAAGCTCTCAATTTTAGTTTTTTGATCGGCGGTTAGGTTTGGAATACCTCTTTCAAATTTTGCTGAATCTCTTTTAGAATCAGTTGGTCTAGGTCCACGTTGAGCATAAGTATTGCTCGACACTGCTGTTATTAATACTGAAACCATCAGCACCAATATACTTTTCGATAAATAAATGTTTTTCATTTTATTTAATTTTAGTTGATAATTCATTGATTAATTTCTCTCTCTTCCTTCATTATTTCGACGTCTTTCCCTATTCATTTTTTCGTGTTTCTCCATTTGGCGTAAAAGTTTCTTGAAGTTTACTTGTTGTTTGTCAGAACATTTTCCTTTGATCTCTAATAGATGGTCAATCATCATTTGTTTTTGCTGCTCCTGAAGTTTTCCAAACTTCTCAGCTAATGCTTTAAGCTTTATAATATCAGGTTTTTCAGACACAATCTCCTCCATGATATCCCTTGAGATATCCTTAGAATCCTTTATTAAAGTGTTTGTTTCTGAATGAAATTTTTCTCGAAGAGAATCAAACTCCTTAATCTGTTCTGGGGTTAGCTGTAGCTGTTTAGCCATAAACTTGCCCGGTTGAGGGTTCTCACGAGATTCATTATTCCCTCTACGGTCCATACTGAAGTGATGGAAACCCATTGTTCCGAATATTGCTAGGATTATTGCCGATAGGATAATTATTATGGCTATCAGGAATTTTGTTTTTGTAAAGAAGTTCATGGCTTTGTGGGTATTTCGTTTGTAATTGTTACCATATTATAAGGGTTATTTTCAACCTCGGGCATATATTCATCGGCCAATTGATCCCATTCTTGAGTTGTTGGCGTTTGAACTGAACTATTCGTTGAATATAAAGTTCCAATTAAAATTCCGATTGCAATTCCTGCCGCTGCTAAGCTGGCAATTGTATAATATCTCAGCGAAAATACTTTGGATGAATTATCTACCTCTTTATTCTTGATTTTAGCAAGAACTCTAGCAGCCATAAAAGCATCTGCTTTGAATTCTGATTTCTCCGATGCAATTATGCTGTATGCCTTTGTTAGTTTAACTAAAGCATCGTTACAACGTGTACACTCCTTTATATGATTGTTTAAATCATTAGCCACGTCCTGATTGAGTTCTCCATCGAGGTACGATAAAATATGCTTTTGATAATTTTTGCAGTTCATATTCTGGCTATTTATTAGTTTGACAATGAAGTTCTTAAAAACTTGCACTTAG
>JAYTVX010000219.1:0-7281 GCA_043743775.1 Bacteroidales bacterium
GACCAACATTTAGTTTTGCTTTCATTAAGAAATACATTGTAAGGATCGAGATTGATGAGATGATTATACCTGCAATTGTTGTTTCCGGCTTGATTCCAATGATGATGTTTATCGCTGAACCAAATATTAAGCCGGCAGTAAGAAGGTAGAATGCAGTCCCTGTTATTTTAAGTGCTTGCCGTTCAAACTTATCATAGGTATTCGATTCGGAGCCCTGCATACGAATAACCATGTGTAGAACCCCAATCCCCGAAATCACCTCTACAAAGCTATCGACACCAAATCCAAGCAGGGCAAGAGTATCGTTACTTGTACCAAAAAATACCGAAAACAGACCCTCTGCAATATTATAAACGATTGTTATTATTGCAAGGATTAATGCTGTTTTTAAAAGTTTTTGTTTTCCCATTTCTTTAACATAAATCTAAGTTAAATATTTTGCTAAACACCAAATACTATAAACGATATACTAAATACTATACATGATATACTAAATTATTAAACCATTTTTCCTTTTCTCAGTCTATCAACTAACAAATATTATCGCTTATTTTGTAGGGTATGAAGTTTGTTGCAATCATAATTAGCATTTTTATTTTTTACATGGTTTCTGTACCCTGTGTGGATGAGGTTATTCATATTGAGAAATCAATCCTCGCGAAATCGACGCCCCAAGGGAATCCATGTAGTCCCAGTGAACATGATGCTTGCACTCCATTTTGTGTATGCTCTTGTTGTGGAGTTGTTGTAGTTATTGCTAACATTTACTTTGATAGCCAACCTATTTTCGCCTTTAAAACCGTTTTTTTAAGTTTTAATAAAACTTTTACCTCGAATTTTTTTCAATCATTCTGGCAACCGCCAAAGCTTTCTTAGTTAACCATTTTATTATCTATTAACGGTATGCAAAGATTGTAAACCTTTGCATTGATGTTTATTAATAAGACTATTAGGCCATAGGCTGAAGCTATAAAATACTACATCATCCTAATAGCCTAAAGTCTAATCAACCTAGAAATATTACAAAATGATTGAAAGAATAATTGGATTTTCTATTAATAACAAGGCAATCATCGGATTGTTTACCCTTGCATTAGTAGTTTGGGGCGTTTTTTCATTAACCCAGCTGCCAATCGATGCGGTGCCCGATATTACGAATAATCAGGTTCAGGTAATTTCGGTTGCACCAACGTTAGCCGTTCAGGAGGTTGAACGGTTTATTACAACTCCCATTGAGGTATCGATGGCCAATATCCCAGATGTAGTTGAACTTCGTTCCATTTCACGTCTTGGGTTATCAGTAGTAACCGTAGTTTTCGAGGATCATGTAGATATTTACAAGGCTCGAATGCTTGTTGGTGAGCGATTAAAGGAGGCAGAAGAGCAGATTCCACCGGGTGTCACTACACCTGAGATGGCTCCTGTTTCAACAGGTCTTGGCGAAATATACCAGTACACATTGCATCGCATGCCGGGGTATGAGAATAAATACTCCGCCATGGATTTAAGAACTGTTCAGGATTGGATTGTTCGACGTGAGATGCTGGGTACAGTCGGCGTTGCTGATGTTAATAGCTATGGCGGGTTTTTAAAGCAGTACGAGGTGGCAATTAATCCTGAACGGCTTCGCAGCATGAATCTATGTCTTAATGATATTATCGAAGCATTAGAGAAGAATAACGAGAATACCGGTGGTGCATATATAGATAAGAAACCGAATGCCTACTTTATTCGAGGAATTGGATTGGCTACTAGTCTTGAGGATATTCAGAAGATTGTTGTAAAAACAAATGCTCAAGGAATTCCAGTTCTTATCCGCGATGTTGCAACCGTCCAGTTTGGAAGCACTCCACGCTATGGTGCTTTTGTTGCCGATACGTTGGGCGAGGCTGTAGGTGGTGTAGTTATGATGCTTAAGGGGGCCAATGCCCATCAGGTAATCGATAACGTTAAAGAGCGACTAGTGACCATACAGAAGAGTCTACCTGAAGGGGTTACCATTCAACCCTACTTAGATAGGACTGACCTTGTTAGCCGCTCCATCAATACCGTTACAAGGAACCTGATTGAGGGGGGATTGATAGTTATATTTGTACTTGTTCTACTTCTTGGTAATCTTCGCGCTGGGCTGATTGTTGCGTCGGTAATACCTCTTGCGATGCTATTTGCCTTTTCGTTGATGAACCTCTTTGGAGTATCGGGTAACCTGATGAGCCTTGGGGCAATCGACTTTGGTTTGATTGTCGATGGGGCTGTAATTATTGTGGAGAGCGTGGTGCATCGATTGTTTTTAAGCCAGCATCACAATCCAGGAGTTAAGAGGCTTACCCAGCAGCAGGTCGATAGCGCTGTTTTAGATTCCTCAAAGCGGATGATGAGCTCTGCTACATTTGGACAAATAATAATATTGATTGTTTATCTACCTATACTTGCACTGATTGGTATCGAAGGTAAGATGTTTCGCCCAATGGCCGAGGTGGTTTCCTTCGCAATTCTAGGAGCGTTAATCCTATCTTTAACCTATGTTCCGGTTGCATCGGCACTATTTCTAAGTAAGAATACTGAGCATAAGCCAAATATTTCCGATAAGCTGATGAGAGGTATTCAAAGAGCGTTCGACCCAATTATCCATTTAGCATTACGAAGAAAGATAACCGTTTTAGTTGTCTCTGTTTTAATGCTGGTTGGTAGCTTTATGGTCTTTAATAGTTTGGGTGGTGAGTTCTTGCCACAGCTCAACGAGGGTGATTTGGCTGCTGGAGTTATGACGCTTCAAGGTGGTTCGCTTTCACATACAATCGAAACGGTGGAGAAAGCCAATAAAATACTTTTATCAAACTTTCCTGAGGTAAAGCAAGCCATTTGTAAAATTGGTGCTGCTGAAATACCAACCGACCCTACTCCCATGGAGACAGGCGATTATGTCATCACGCTAAAAGACCAGAGTGAGTGGACTTCTGCCGAGACCCGTGAGGAGCTGATTGAAAAGATGGAGAAAGCGCTGTCTGTGCTGCCCGGTGTTAAATTCGAATTCCAGCAGCCCATACAGATGCGCTTTAACGAGCTCATGACTGGTTCCCGCCAAGATGTTGCAATTAAGATTTTTGGCGACAACCTTGATATCCTTGCTACGAACGCTTCAAAGGTCGACAGAATAATTCAAAGCATTCAGGGTGTTCAAGATATCAACGTTGAGAAGGTTACAGGTTTACCTCAAATTCAAATTGAGTACAACCGCGATAAAATTGCTATGTACGGATTGAATATTGTAGATGTTAATCGGCTAGTTCGAACCGCATTTGCTGGATCATCTGCAGGTGTAATCTACGATGAGGATAAACGATTTGACTTGGTGGTTCGGTTCGAGAAGGAGTTTCGGCAGGATTTAGATAATGTTCGTAATCTATACGTACCAATTCCTTCGGGTGAGCAAATCAGCCTCGATCAGCTTGCCGATATAGAGATAAAGGCTGGTCCTGCACAGATTTCACGCGAAAATACCAAACGACGTATAACCATTGGTTTTAATGTTAGGGGTCGAGATGTTGAGAGCATTATATCAGAGGTTCGGACTAAAATCGAAAGCAGTATAAAGCTACCTGCTGGATACTTTGTCACCTATGGTGGTCAGTTCGAAAATCTAGTGGCTGCTAAAAATCGCTTAGCCATTGCTGTGCCTGTTGCTCTTTTGCTAATATTCGTTCTGCTATTCTTTACATTCCATTCCATTAAGCAAACGCTACTTATTTTCACAGCGGTTCCGTTATCAGCAATTGGTGGAATAATGGCGCTATGGTTAAGGGGTATGAATTTTAGCATATCGGCTGGAGTTGGCTTTATCGCCCTCTTTGGTGTGGCTGTACTAAATGGAATTGTGCTTATTGCAGAATTCAACCGATTGGAAAAGGAGGAGGGGATTACAGATATCTACCAAAGGGTTTTAAAAGGGTTGAGAACAAGGCTTCGTCCAGTGGTGATGACTGCATCAGTTGCATCGTTGGGTTTCTTACCAATGGCTTTATCGGCGATGGCAGGAGCAGAGGTGCAAAAACCTTTGGCAACCGTTGTTATTGGGGGGCTAATAACCGCAACGCTACTTACGTTGATTGTACTGCCAGTTCTATATGTCTTATTTTCAAATGGTAAAAAAAAATCAAAGGGAGTAGGAATGAATGTAAGCCCACTTGTAGTGCTACTTATAATGGTTGGTGGTTTACTATTCTCGCAGAATACATATGCCCAGCAAATAAAACCAAGGGTTCTTAACTTAACCCAAGCCATTCAGCTGGCAATTGATAGTAACCTGAACGTTCAATCATCAGCATATCAGGTTGAACTCCAGAAAGCCCTAAAGGGCTCAACATGGGATATTGGTAAAACCAATGTTGATTTGGAGTATGGTCAATCGAATTCTTTAGCTAAGGATAATGGGATAACTGTTTCGCAGTCGTTCGCTTTCCCAACGCTTTACGCAAATCAGCATAAGCTGGCAAAGGCTAATGTTAAAAGTAGTGAGATAGAACTTACTATTTCTCGGAATGTGATTATTAAGGCGGTTAAGAGTAATTGGTGGGATATGGCATATTTCTATTCAAAGCTTAAACTGCTTCAATATCAGGATGCTCTTTTTACAGGTTTTGTAAACGCTGCTACCCGCAGAGCTCAAACTGGTGAAACAAATATGCTTGAGAAGCTAAGTGCGGAATCGCAAAGCCTTGAGATAAAAAATGGAGTAAAGCAGACGCAGGCTGAAATAGATATTCTCAGAAAAAGACTCCAAACATTGCTTAACACAAAGCAGCCCATTGTATCTTCCGATACAATTCTGGTTAAGCTAAATTTTACTGAATTCGACAGCATATCAGCATCATCAAATTTATTACTGTCGTTGTATTCGCAGAAGATAGAAGTTGCGCGAATTGAGTCAAAGGTTGAGAAATCGAAAATGCTACCCGATTTCAATATTGGCTACTTTAACAAGTCGATTATTGGAACTCCTATTAACATTGGAATTGCTAGTACTAGCGATAGGTTTACGGGAGTTCAGGCAGGTATTGCAATTCCCCTTTGGTTTTACCCGCAAGTCGCAAAAATCAAAGCGGCTAAAATTAATCAGCAGATTGCTAAAACCAATGCTCAGTCCTATAAAACAGCCCTTGAAGGTGAGTTCGAAGCCCTGATTCAGAATTTCAAAAGGTGTCAAAGTAGCATTGATTACTACGAGCAGCTGGCTTTACCTCAGGCTGATATGATTATCAACCAGTCGACTAAGAGCTACAAAGCAGGGGCATTGGATTATCTGGAGTATATTCAGAGCTTGTCAAGAGCCTTGCAGATCAAGAATAGCTATCTGGAGACTTTGAACCAGTATAATCAATCGGTGATTGCAATCGAATTCATAATTGGAAAAACATATTAATACTACAAAATGAGAACATTTAGCAAAATAGCTGTTATCACAATTGTCAGCACATTCCTATTCTCTTGCTCTGGAAAGCAGCAAACTGAAGAATCCAAAGAGGTTGAGGTATTACCCGAAGATATTGTTGAGTTAAGCATTGACCAGTTTAAGATTGCTGAGGTTGAGTATGGCCAAGTTGAGCAGAAAACGTTGAGCAATACCATTAAAGCCAGTGGGTTGATTACCGTTTCGCCACAGAATCTGATTTCGATTTGCGCTCCGTTCGGAGGATTTATCAAGAATATCGATTTGGTTCAGGGTAGTCCAGTTCGTAAAGGTCAAACCCTTGCTGTAATTGAAAACCCTGAATTTATCGACCTTCAACAGAACTACCTTGATGCGAAAAGTAAGCTCGAGTTTGCCGAGGGAGAGTATAATCGTCACAAGGAGCTTTTCAAGGACGATGTTTACTCAAAGCAGAACTTTCAGGAGGTTACTTCGAACTACAAGAGCCTCAAAGCACAGGTGAATGCGCTTGGACAAAAGCTCGCCCTTATTGGAATTGATGCCTCCGGATTGCAGGAGGATAAGATATCGCGCTCGGTTTCTGTGCTTTCACCTATCAGCGGGTTTGTTAAGGCTGTGAATGAGAATGTTGGAAAATATGTTGCACCAACTGACGTTATATTTGAGGTGATTAATACCGATAAGCTCACTTTGGAGTTGACCCTTTTCGAAAAGGATATTTTTCAGGTAAATATTGGTCAGAAGCTTCGCTTCTCCATTCCCAACGATGAAGCCAATCATTACGAAGCGCTCATCACTCAGGTGGGTAGGTCAATTGCTGTCGATAAAACAGTGAAAGTATATGCAGCAATCATTCAGCCCTCAAATCGTATTCTTCCGGGAATGTTTGTAAGCGCGTTAATTGAGACAACAAGTAATCCAGTTACTGCACTACCAACTCAATCGGTTGTTCAGTTTGATGAGAAGTTTTACATCTTTGTTTTTGAGCTGGATAAGGAGGAGAACGGAAAACCTTTTACTGAATTCAAGATGGTTGAGGTAGGTAAAGGGATTACCGATGGTGGCTATACAGAGGTGATTCTTCCAAGTGGATTTGATATAAAAAGTATTCGAGTGGTTGTTAAAGGTGCATACAATCTATTAGCTGCAAAGAAAAATGCTGGGGAGATGAGTTGCGGGTAAGTTTAATGGCGATTACGGTCAAACAATTCTGTTTTTGGAATGTTAATTAAAATGATTTAAGTCAAGATATATTTTAGGAATAATGGAATGACTTCTTGCTTTTTTCTTCCAGTATTCCATTTTTCCAACAATCCAATCAATCTTATTGGGTAGATATTAAATATGCCATTAGAAATCATCCGCTTATGAATTAATTATCACTACAACTCACAACGAATGGGACACGAGCATTCACATAGCATCAATAATATTGGAAAAGCCTTCAGGCTTGGCATTCTGATCAATATTGTATTTATTGCCATTGAAGTAGTGTATGGTCTTTCTTCAAATTCAACCGCTTTGCTTGCCGATGCAGGTCATAATCTGAGCGATGTACTTGCTTTGATATTTTCGTGGTTTGCAATAATCGTTGCTAAACGTAAACCTAGTTTGCGCTTTACATATGGACTGAGGCGAACAACTATTCTTACGGCAATAGTTAATACCCTATTTCTGATTGTTACAGTTGGTTTTATTGCTTGGGAAGCTATTATTCATATCAACTCCAGTCCACAGATTCATAGTCGAACAATTATTATGGTAGCTTTTTTGGGTATCATTGTAAATGCCTTCACTGCATATCTATTCATGAAGAGTAAAGAGCATGATTTAAATATCAAAAGCGCATTTTT
>JAYTVX010000220.1:0-6726 GCA_043743775.1 Bacteroidales bacterium
CCTTGGCAAACAAAGAAGAACCCAATCGATAGCGGGAAAAGGAACAATACAAGGCTTGAATCAAATCGACCTCCAAATGAAATTACCAGTTGGTAAGCCGAAAGCAAAAAGATTATCAGCCCCGAAATAACTGTGATCCCTGGTTTTGAGAGAAATCCACCAACTAATAAAAGCACTGCAAAAATAACAAATGCAAAAGCGATATAAAAATGGATGCTATCAAAGTTTATTTGCCTTAAGCTATAGATGTTGTTGAAGAAAAGATAAAGCACTAGGGTTATACGAAGTAACCACATGGCAACAACTTGTCCAGATTTGAATGGTTGCATACTTGTTTAAGATTATTGGTTAAACTATTTTTGCTGCGTCTTAATTCTCAAAAATAGTAAATCAAAGACATGAGCCCAAACCCATTCCTCAAAATAGTTAAAATAATCTACTCAGCCATAGTATGGTTATTCCTGATTATCTCTTGCTTTCCATTATTCACAATAGATCTTATCATTTGGTTATTTACCTTTTGGTGGGACAAGCGTACATGGGTACTCCACCGGTTCTCCATCTTCTGGGCATTGATTTATGTTTGGCTAAATCCGCTTTGGAGCATTAGCCTCAAAGGGCGTGAGAACATCAACAGGAAAAAAACCTACGTAATCATCTCGAACCACCAGAGCGCACTCGATATTGTTGTGCTGTATCGTTTATATGCCCATTTTAAGTGGGTTGCTAAGCGTGAACTCTTTAAGGTTCCATTTGTTGGGTGGAATTTAACGCTCAACCGTCATGTTCCAATCGAAAGGACCAGTACTCGTAGCGCATTAGTAATGATGCAAAAGGCCATCAATCACCTAAAACAGGGTAGTTCAATACTTATATTCCCCGAGGGAACCCGATCGGTTGATGGTTCCGTTAAACGCTTTAAGGATGGTGCTTTTGTAATTGCCAAGAAAGCGGAGATTGCTATTCTACCTGTGATTATCAACGGAACGCTCGAAACACTACCTAAAAGCGGCATGTTGGGTGGTCGACAGACCTTTATAATTCACGTTTTACCCGAAATACCCTATGAGTCGTTTAAGGATAAAAGCCCTGCCGATATTGCCAAGGAGATGCAACAGATAATAACCGATGAGCATAAAAAAATGGCTCCCAAGTACTATGATTAGTTAAGGGTTACAGGTTACGGGTTACACAAAAAGGAGTAGTATTTAGTTCTCTTTGCCTTTTGCCTCCCGGCTCACGACTCTTGGCTCACGACTCCTTATCCCTCACTCCTTAATATGCTTTTTCAAATCCTTGCTTAGCTCCTCCAGCATCTCCATCTGAACCTCTTGGGTTTTCATCAACCGTGCCCACTGATCGAGTAGCAAGTGATCGACCTTTTCATGTAAAGTTCTAATCTCAATCTCAGCCTTAAGGTTTACCATGTAATCATTCTCTGAGCGGATTCGGTCCTTCGTCTCCTGTCTATTCTGACTCATCATAATAATGGGAGCTTGAATTGCTGCGAGGCACGATAGTATCATGTTCATCAGGATAAATGGATAGGGATCAAAAGCCCTATTGAGCAGAATAAATCCGTTCACAATAATCCATGCGATTAGGATCACAAAGAATGTAATGATAAATCGCCAGCTACCTCCGAATTGAGCAACCCGGTCGGCTATTCTATCGCCATATTTGACTTTCTCGGTATAGGTTTTTACTGGGTTTAATGCCAGTAGCTCGCTATCATGAATGCTGTTGATTACCTTCTGCTCCAACTTCTCGATTTTCCCTCGCTCCTCAATTACTAGGTTATGGATATAATCCCTTCTATATTTACTAAAATCATCGATACAAATATGACAAACATCGGTCCACTCAGGAACATCAATCTTTATTAAATCCTCAATCTCGTGCATTATTCCATAACCCGAAATCAAAAAATTTTCCGGCAACTCCTTTTTACAGACACAGCAATAACTTTCTTTTACATTTCTCATGGCGATTTATTTTAGCCCATCTTTAATAGCCTCGATGTCGACACCTTTGATATACTCAGGAATATTCTTGTAGGTTGAGTGAAATCCATAGCCCCCATTAAGAAGTTCATTCAGGGCATCCTCCTTGGTCCAACCCTGAAATACAATTCGATACATCGCCACAACAACGCCTGTTCTATCAGAGCCATGATGACAGTGAACCAATAAAGGTTTTGGAGCACTTTTTATTATTCTTAGCGCAGTAATTATCTCCTTATCGGTAAAACTTCCAGCATCCATTGCTACAAGAAATGGTTTTATTGCAGTCTTCCCAATCAATTCATCGTCTGTTTCAGTGGTTCGAAGGTTCAATGAGCTCTTAATCCCTAAAGCGCTCAGCTCAACAAAAGCCTCCTCACTAGGTTGTTCTGAACGGTATAGTTCATCGCTTACACGGTATAGATTTTTTAAATTCGTTGATTGAATGCTCACGGCCCAGTTACTAGGCCTTTTTTCTGTTTGACTTGCTGCTTGGTTAAAGCTGGCAAGTACGATAAGAAGAATGAAAGACATCATTAATTTACTTCTCATACTCGATAATGCTAAGGGTTTAGAGGGTGAATTTAAGTATAATTCAGATTAAGCTGATCATAAAGCTTGTTTTTATTGATATATATCAGTTTAGCCAACCCCCTAAAAGCTAAACAAAACCAAAAGTTATCTGTTTGAGATATTGTGACTTTCATTTTTCGAATTATAAACCTGTTCAAATCAAATCAATCATGAAGCATGACATTCTAATTGTTGGAGGTGGTGTAAGCGGTACAGCATTACTTTACACATTAAGTAAATACACTGATGTGAAGAACATCGGATTAATCGAAAAATACTCCGACTTCGGTTTGGTGAATTCGGCATCAACGATGAATAGTCAAACACTTCATTTTGGCGACATTGAGACCAACTATACGCTCGATAAGGCCCGCAAGGTTAAGCGTAGTGCCGACATGATTATGAAATATCTGGAGGATGAAAAAATCAAAAACGGGGATGAAAAACTTTTTAGCAAGTTCCCGAAAATGGTTTTGGCTGTTGGGAAAGAACAGGTCGATACATTAAGGGAGCGATACAAACCCTTCAGCCAGCTATTCCCTAAGTTAAGAATGATTGGAAAAGATGAAATTGGGAAAATTGAACCCAGAGTGTTAGAGGGTAGAGATCCTGATCAGGAACTTTTAGCTTTAGTAACTGAGGATGGATATACAGTTGATTTCGGAAAGTTAAGTCACCACTTCGTTAAAAATGCGATGAAAGAGAATCCCAATATCTCTTTTCACCTCAATACTACGGTCAGCAAGATCATTAAAACGGTTGATGGTTTCAAGCTAACGACAAATAATGGCGAGTTTGAAGCCTCGGCAGTTGTAATTGCTGCAGGGAGCCACAGCTTAAAAATTGCCAAATCGATGGGATACGGGAAAACGTACTCCATTTTATCCATGTCTGGCAGCTTCTATACCGGACCCAAAGTTCTTAACGGCAAGGTTTACACCATGCAGAATGCAAAGCTACCTTTCGCAGCGATCCATGGTGATCCAGAGGTGCATAACCCAAATGTTACAAGATTTGGACCTACCGCGAAGCCCATTTTCCTTCTTGAGAGGTATAATAATTCAACATTTTGGGAATACTGGAAAACTTTCGGGCTGGGTATAAAGCCGATCATTAGCATTCTGAACATTCTGTTCGATAGGGTTATTTTCAGCTATATCCTAAAGAATGTTGTTTATGACATCCCGTCAGTTGGGAAACGTTCATTTCTAAAAGAGATTAAGAAGATCGTTCCAAACATCAAAATCGACGAAATAAAGTTTGCCAAAAAAATTGGAGGTACACGACCTCAGATTATAAACAATACCACCCGAAAGCTCGAAATGGGTGAGGCGAAAATTGTTGGAGAAAAAATCATCTTCAACATTACCCCTTCCCCGGGAGCATCTACATGTCTTGGAAATGCATTCGAGGATACTCAGAAGTTGATGGGGTACCTCGATGATAGATTTAAGTTCAATAGTGAACAATTTGAAAAAGATTTGGTGCTATGATATTCGATCTTGAAATGATAAAGTCATATTATGATGGGCTTCCCCTCATAATATCAAGAGTTAAGAAAGATCTTAACAAATCCTTAACCTTAAGCGAGAAGATTCTCTATAGCCATTTACACAAAGTTGAGAATTATCATCCGTTACAACGAGGTGTTGATTATGTTGATTTCACTCCCAACAGGGTAGCAATGCAGGACGCCACTGCTCAAATGGCGTTGCTTCAGTTTATGATGGCAGGGAAGGAGCAATCGGCAGTACCCTCTTCAGTTCATTGCGACCACTTGATTATGGCTAAATCTGGCTCTGTAGCCGATTTGAGTTCAGCCAATACGACCAACAAGGAGGTTTACGATTTCTTAAGCTCCATTTGCGATAAGTACGACATTGGATTCTGGAAACCTGGTGCTGGTATTATTCATCAAATTGTATTAGAGAATTATGCTTTCCCCGGCGGGATGATGATTGGCACCGATTCACATACCGTGAATGCCGGAGGATTGGGTATGATTGCCATTGGGGTTGGTGGTGCCGATGCAGTCGATGTGATGTCGGGAATGGGATGGGAATTGAAGTTCCCCAAGCTAATTGGCATCAAGCTAACCGGTAAGCTGAATGGATGGACATCGGCCAAGGATATTATTCTAAAGGTTGCAAGTATACTTACCGTTAAAGGCGGAACAGGTTGTATCATCGAGTACTTTGGTGATGGTGCTGAATCGCTTTCATGCACCGGAAAGGCTACCATCTGCAACATGGGCGCTGAGGTTGGAGCAACCTGCTCATTATTTGGGTATGACGAGGCAATGTCGAAGTACCTGATCGCTACTGGGCGAAAAGAGGTGGCTGATCTTGCTAGCAATATCAAGCAGCATCTAACTGCCGATCCAGAGGTTTACGCGAACCCTGAGAAGTATTTCGATCAGATCATCGAGATAAACCTTTCGGAGCTCGAGCCATACATCAATGGTCCTTTTACCCCCGATTTGGCTACACCAATATCGAAGATGAAAGAGATTGCTGAAAAGAACGGATGGCCTCTGAAAATCGAGGTGGGTCTTATCGGTTCATGCACCAACTCATCGTATGAAGATCTTTCGCGAGCAGCTTCAATTGCTAAGGATGCAAAGGATAAAAAGTTGATCGCAAAATCAATGTTTACAATTACCCCCGGATCCGAACAAATCAGGTCAATTACTGAACGGGATGGGTACCTCGATATTTTTGAGAGCATCGGCGGAAAAGTTTTTGCCAACGCTTGTGGTCCCTGCATTGGGCAATGGGATCGAGAAGGGGCCGACAGGAAAGAGGTGAACACGGTCATTCATTCCTTCAATCGGAATTTCGCCAAGCGAACCGATGGAAATCCCAACACCCATGCATTTGTGGCATCGCCCGAAATTGTTACCGCGTTGGCTATTGCTGGCGATTTAACCTTTAACCCATTAACCGATACGCTAACCAATTCCGAAGGGGTAAAAGTGAAATTAAGCGAACCGAAAGGGTTCGATCTACCACCTAAAGGATTTAATAGTATCGATACTGGATTCCAAAAGCCATCAAATGATAAAGGGAATATATCCATCGAAATCAACCCAAATTCAGAACGTTTGCAGGCGCTAGCCCCATTCGAGAAATGGAATGGGAAAGACTATCTCGCACTACCCTTGCTCATCAAGGCTAAAGGGAAATGCACTACCGATCATATCTCCATGGCTGGTGTATGGCTAAAGTACCGTGGACATCTCGAGAACATTTCGAATAACTACATGATCGGTGCGGTGAATTCTTTCAACGATCAAACCAATAGTATCTACAACCAGATCTCTAAGAGCTATGAACCCGTGCCTCAGGTTGCCCGATTTTACCGAGATCTAGGATTAGGATCAATTGTCATCGGCGAGGAGAATTTGGGCGAAGGTTCATCGCGCGAGCACGCAGCCATGGAGCCTCGGTTTTTAGGAGTAAAAGCAGTTTTGGTAAAATCATTTGCCCGAATACATGAAACAAACCTAAAAAAACAGGGCATTTTGGCCTTAACCTTTGCCAGTAAGGATGATTATAACAAAATAAAGGAAAAGGACAGGATTGATATTATTGGGTTAAATGAATTCTCTGTTGGGAAACCACTGAAAATTGCGCTGAATCATTTTAGCGGGGAGCGGGAGATTATTTATGCAAACCACTCCTACAACGAATCACAGATTGAATGGTTCAAAGCAGGAAGCGCGTTGAATTTAATCCGAGAAGCAAACAATAAGAAATTGTGAACTGAGCGAAGCGAACTCGCCGAAGGCAGTTTAGTGTTCCGAGTTCTGCGTTGAAATAGCCATCATGGTAAACCCTGAACTCTGAACACGATACACTGAACACGAAACACGGAACACTGAACACGATACACGATACACTAAAACATATGAACGCTGAAAAAATAAACCTTGAAAACGGCAAATTAGTTGTCCCCAACTTCCCAATAATCCCTTTCATCGAAGGCGATGGAATAGGTCCTGATATTTGGAGAGCCTCAGTTAGAATTTTTGATGCTGCTGTCGAGAAAACCTACAAGGGCGAGAAGAAAATAATGTGGAAAGAGGTTCTGGCTGGGGAGAAAGCCTTCAACAAAGTTGGGAATTGGCTGCCCGAGGAGACATTGAATA
>JAYTVX010000221.1:0-2130 GCA_043743775.1 Bacteroidales bacterium
TTATTACTTTTTATAGCAGCATAAGCGGTATGGTCAAGCACCTCAATCTTTCCCAGTTCATCCTTTTGCAGCTGTCCTTTTTGAATTAACATACCAACAATATCCATTTTATTGATCTTGTCCTTCTTACCTGCTCCGATATACAAAGTTTTCCAGTCGCAAGGTTTTGGCAGGGTCAATTTTGTAGGAAGTATAACTTCTTCAGGTGTAATATCGATAAAGGGTGGTAAATAATCGTCGATATCTAATAAAAAGTATGCCGTTCCATCAGCATTCATGCGGGCGGTTCGACCATTACGGTGAATCATTATATCCTCAGTTGCTGGTAATTGGTAATGGATCACAGCATCAATCTCGGGGATATCTAGGCCACGTGCTGCCAAATCGGTTGTAATTAGAATATTAATACTACCATTACGGAACTTAATCAACGTTTTTTCCCTATCAATCTGTTCGAGTCCGCCATGGTAAAAGCCATGCTCAACCTTATTCCTCTTCAATTGATCCGATATTCGAGTAACCACCTCGCGATGATTACAGAAAACAAGGGTTGATTTTGCATTGATATGACCCAACAGAAGCAACAATGCATCCAATTTATCATCGCCAGCTACCCGAACTGTTTTAACAACTAGTGCCGACTTTGATTCCTCCTGACCTTCAGTATAATTTAGCTCCACACAATTTTTAATACCAACAAATTCTGGAATCTCCTTTAAGGCTGTAGCTGATGTTAGGATTCGTTTTTTAACTCGTTTGCAATGCTGAATGATATATTCCATTTCATCCTTAAAGCCAAACTCTAACGATTTATCAAACTCGTCCAAAATTAAAATCGGGGTGGTATCAACAACTAAATTCTCGCGACGTAAATGGTGTGCAACTCGGCCAGGTGTACCAACCAGAATGGCAGGTGGATGCTGTAAATTATTTTCCTCGATACGAACCGAGTGACCGCCATAGCAGCAATTAATTTTATGTTCCGTTCCCATCTGCTTAAATACCTGCTCAATCTGTATGGCTAATTCTCGTGATGGCACAAGGATAAGAACTTGTACTCCGGTTTTATCAACCTCAAGTAGCTGTAAAACGGGCAATAAAAAACCAATGGTTTTGCCTGATCCTGTTGGGGAAATCAGCATAACATCATTTGGCTCTTGAATGGCTTCAAGCATCTTATTCTGCATGTCGTTCAATGCAGTAATATTAAAACGGGAAAGTATTTTGGAATGGGGCATCGTTAAGAAAATAATAGCCTCGACAAGCAAGGCTTTGGGTTAACATTAGAAATAGTATCACCTCTAATTGGCTGCAAATATACAATTTAAAAAGAAGTATAATTTTAAGACCTATATTTGCACATCAAAATATGTTCATATAATTAAACTCATCCCTATGCCATTTTCATCCCTTGGATTATCCTCGTCCCTATTAAAAGCTGTAGCCGAACAGAAATACACAACACCTTACCCCATACAAAAAGAGGCTATACCCGCCATTCTTGATGGGAAAGATATTCTAGGAATTGCACAAACTGGTTCGGGTAAAACAGCGAGTTTTGTACTACCCATTCTGGAACAACTCCAAAGACAAACTTCACCTTTAAAAAACAGGCATGTAAGAGCCTTGGTATTGGTACCAACAAGAGAACTTGCAATTCAACTGAATATCGCATTTACCAATCTTGGATGTTATCAACCTTCCAAAACAAGAAGTTTAGCAGTTCATGGGGGTGTTTCCATTAATCCGCAGATGATCGGATTACAAGGGGTTGATATCCTAATCGCCACTCCCGGCCGGTTATTGGAATTAATCTCATCAAAAGCCGTCTCGTTATCGGATGTTCAAGTCTTGGTAATTGACGAGACCGATAAGATGCTTAATCTTGGATTTAAGGAGGAGATGACACAGATATTTGACCTACTACCCACAAAGCGTCAAACCCTTCTATTTTCCGCAACGCTAAGCGATGATATAAATACCATAAACAAGAATCTACTTCACGAACCCGTAGTCATTAAGGTTGATGAGGTAATAAATAATTTGGATTTAATCGAGCAAACTGCCTACCTCATTCCCGAGGACAAGAAAGGTCCACTATTACGCTATTTAATAATTCATAATGAACTT
>JAYTVX010000222.1:0-3845 GCA_043743775.1 Bacteroidales bacterium
CAACGTTTGTTGGGGTTTGGGTGGAGAATGGGGCTCGAACCCACGACCCTCAGAACCACAATCTGATGCTCTAACCAGCTGAGCTACCCCCACCGTTTAACGGCTGCAAAGATAATAAAATTCAAATGCATTTATCAAACTGATTAAAAAAAGTTTACGATTCTCAATTCAATGTCGTTCACTTAACGAGTATTTTGATTAAACTAGACATTTCAATGACTCGACTGAGCTCGCCGAAGCCAAGCTCAACGTTCCTAAAATGAGTACACTGAGTTCGTCGATGCATCCCATGATTTTCTTAAATCATCGATTTGTATTCTCATTGATTAGACTTAAGGGAGGGTGTAAATCCAATTATAAAAAAGAATTAGAATGCAACAAGTTTAGTTTTTTAACGCTTCTATTTACAACCTAAGGCCATCACTACAATGTTTTCTTTTATCATTATGTTTTCAATATCTTTGTTTGCTTATTCTCAAACGGGCTAATGAAATTTCAGCTATCGAATACACTTGGTTTACAGATTTTTCAGGTTATCAGGGTAAGTAGTTTATTCTTGATAAGCATTTTACTTGTAAAATCATCCGTGCCAATAAAAGAAATTGGGTTCTATGAGGTCACGCTATTCCTTTCAAACATTCTATCATTCTTCTGGATTTCTGGTTTGATACAAGCATTTCTTCCAATGTATCGGTCAAACTCAAATGAACATGAAAAAAACTCCGATCTTTATAATGTGTTTTTAGTTATTTGCGGCTTAAGTATTTTGTTAGGTTTTTTTGGATTCGTACTACAAACATCAATACAAAAGATTGAAGGGGTAAGTGATTTGCCATTTTATCATTTAGTAATTATTTACACTTTAATCAGCTCACCAACCTCGCTTATTGAGTATATCTATATACTTAAGAACAAACCTTATCATACGGTTTGTTATGGAGGAATTTCATATTTTATTCAAATATTACTGGTTGTTCTCCCGTTGTTGATGGGTGCAGGAATAGAAGTATCAATTTATGGGTTGATCGCAATATCTGCCATTAGATTTGTTTGGCTTGTCTTTCTGGTGTTAGATAACTCTAGTCAAACAATTCAGTTCGACTTCATCAAGCGTTATCTAATAATTGGCATTCCTCTTTCCTTTAAATATCTGATTAGCAGTTCCGGAACCTTTATTGATGGGCTAATTGTAAGTTCAAAATACAACGCATCCGCCTTTGCCATATTTCGCTATGGGGCTAAAGATCTTCCACTAGTAAATTTATTAGCCAATAGTTTAAGCAATTCAATGCTCCCAAACTTTGCCGATAAAACAAAGGTTCATGATACCCTTAAGCAAATAAAAGCAAAATCATACAAAATGATGCTATGGCTTTTCCCATTTACTATTTTATTAATTTTTGTTTGCAAACCAATGTATCCATGGATTTTCAGTAAAAACTTTTCTGAAAGCGCGAATATCTTTTTGATTTACCTGTTACTTATAACTAGCAGGTTAGTTTTTCCACAAACAATTGTATTGGGTTTTAGAAAAACAGGAGTTATTTTACTAGTGTCAATAATTGAATTACTACTTAATGTCGGCCTAAGTTTAATACTTGTGAATTGGATTGGGCTTGAAGGAGTAGCTTTAGCAACTGTCTTAGTATTCTTATTTGAAAAAGTAATTCTTATAATTTACTCCTATAAAAAACTTCAGATAAAACCTTCAGATTACATCCCAATTAAAGCATACTTTACCTTCTCTACAATTACAATTTCATCCTATTTAATTGCACGCTTTATATTCTAGCACATATTGTTTTTAGTACAATTTTGTTATAGGTTTGCACTAAATTAATTCAAAATGGTGAATAAGGAAAGGGTAAAAGAGATCATTGGATTAATAAAGCAGCGCATGAATGGTGCTGTTGTTGATTCGATGCGCGAATCGGGCATTATCTATAAGGTTAGCTACGGAGTCACCATCCCCGAATTGCAGCATATTGCTCAACCCTACAAAGGGGATCACGACCTTGCTATACTTCTTTTTGAAGAGGATATCCGGGAATGCAAAATAATCGCCTCGATGATCGACGATCCAAAACAGATTACAGGCGATCAGATTGATACATGGAGCGAGGAATTCAATAATCAGGAGATTGTTGAACAGATTTGCAACAACCTTCTATGGAAATCAGATTTCGCCCTACCCCGTAGTTTTGAGTGGTGCCTCGAAGAGGATGCACTAATGAAAAAAGCAGGATTACTGATTGCAGGGCATCGGGCATCAGACAGCACCGTCAAAGATTCTGTTTTCGAGCCCTACATAAATATTGTTGAAGAACTTGCCGAAACCGAAGACGAACTCGTTAGCAACTCAGCAATTTACGCCCTTCGTGAGATAGCGAAAAGGAGCGAATCGCTTAAAGATAAAGTTATGGAAGCAGCCGATAGGATGTCTGCCTCCGATTTTGGAATAGCTACTTGGATTGGGAATCAACTACTTTTCGAACTCACCGAAGAGTAGCAAATTGTGCCGCTTTGTCAGTTTGGCACAAAGGCACAGAGTTTGATCATTCGCAAACAGCAAAAAACTAAAACAAACTTAATATGGATTTTTTCAAGTCTTCAAATCCTGCGTTATCCGAAAAGATTTTCGCAAAGGCAGGTGCTTACACAAGCGATGAAACAATGACCGTTCAAGGAACTATGAACAAGACTCTTTTAATGCTCTTGCTCGTTGTTCTCGGCGCAGCATTTACTTGGGGATTATTCTTCGAGAATATTTCTGCCAATCTCTCAGAAAACGCTACACTTCCAACTTCAGTTATTATCTGGATGGCTGTTGGAGGTATTGGTGGGCTTATTACATCTTTAGTGATTATCTTTTCACCAAAAAGCGCACCCGTTGCAGCACCCATTTACGCCGTACTCGAAGGTTTGTTTCTTGGTGGAATTTCAGCATTTTTTGCATTTCAATACACCGGCAACATAATAATCCAAGCCGTTGGCTTAACATTTATCACGTTCTTTCTGATGCTTACAGCTTACCGTTCGGGGTGGATAAAAGTGACTGAAAAGTTCAAAACGATAGTCCTTGTAGCGACTGGAGCTATTGCCATGATGTATTTTTTGTCGTTCATATTAGGTTTTTTTGGCGTCAGCATTGGATTCATCCATAGCAATGGACCTTTAGGTATTGGTATTAGCGTAGTAATCATTGCGGTTGCTGCATTAAATCTGTTGCTCGATTTTGATTTTATTGAGAAAGCAACAAGCCAAGGAGCACCAAAGTACATGGAGTGGTTTGGCGCATTTGGCCTTATGGTAACCCTAATTTGGTTATACATTGAATTCTTGAGACTGCTCTCAAAACTCTATAGTCGCAACTAAAAAGGAGGAACCTTAACAAACAGTTTATCGTTTTGCATAAATTTTTAGGGCGATGAATTTGTTATTTTGATATTAGTTAATAACTTTGCAGCCCGATATTCGGAATTTAGCAGTCAGTTAAACATAACTATAATAATGAAAAAGGGAATACATCCGGAAAATTATCGACTGGTGGCATTCAAGGACATGTCTAACGAGCATGTTTTTATCACCAAGTCAACCGTAGCAACACGGGAAACCATCGTTTTTGATGGCGTTGAATATCCTGTGGTTAAGGTGGAAATTTCAAACACCTCGCATCCTTACTATACGGGTAAGATGAAACTTGTTGACACCGCTGGTCGCGTTGATAAGTTCATGAACCGTTACAAGGATCATATGGATAAGAAAAAACAGTAGGCTAGAAACACATCCTACAGTTAAGATATTTAAAAGCTCCAGCGATGGAGCTTTTTTATTTCTATATTTAC
>JAYTVX010000223.1:0-2627 GCA_043743775.1 Bacteroidales bacterium
AAAACGTAAACGTATTACATCTCGATTTTGATTAAAACAAAAAACCCCCGATTTATCGGGGGTTTCCTTGTAGCGGGGACAGGACTCGAACCTGTGACCTTTGGGTTATGAGCCCAACGAGCTACCAACTGCTCCACCCCGCAATATATTTTTTAAGAACATCTTTTCAAATCTGAGCCGGTTACTGCCGTATATGAGTCGGATGAATCATCAAAAATTCAAACCTGCTAAATTCAATATGTTTATAAGAACGTGCTTTTCAAATGCGGTGCAAAGATAACATTTCATCACACAATATGCAAGGTTCCTCGAATTATTTTTAATAATACTTGTCTCTGCCCTAATTACACTTAATTTTTTATAAAAATAGCAGTGCAAATAATCACTTCTTAGCAAGAATCGGGAAACTATTCGCTGATATCAACCCCCTAAATATCCAAAATCAATTATCTTTGTGGCACTTTATAAAAATTTATGGCAACAACCAAAGAAAAACAAAAGTATATTGATAAGCTTAAGAATAAGTATCGCTTAAATATACTAAACGACCAGACCTTTGAAGAGGTCTGGACAATGAGGTTATCGCGGTTAAACGTAATCGCCGTTTTTGGTGGTGCAGCAATTCTAATTGTTATTTTTGTTATCGGATTAATTGCCTTTACACCAATTCGGGAATATATCCCCGGGTATCCCGATGGAAATACTAGAAGAAATATTGTTGTCAACGCATTACGGGTTGACTCTCTTGAACAAGAATTAAAACAATGGAGGGGCTATTACAGCAATATCAACAATTTACTGAATGGAGGTGAGCCATTAAGTGTCGTTAACAAGCCAGACTCCTCTATTAAATATAAGGAGATTCGTTTTACTCGCTCTGTTGAAGATTCTCTGCTAAGACTCCAGATCGAAGAAAACGAGATGTATAACCTTTCTGTTTTTGATGGTCGTAAAACAAGAAGTAGCATTAGCAATATTCTTTTCTTTGCTCCAGTAAAAGGGGTAATAACCAGCACATTCAGTATGCAACAGAACCATTTTGGTGTTGATATTGTTGCTGCGCCCAACGAGGCGGTTGTTGCTGTTGCTGATGGAACTGTAACCCTCTCAACATGGACCCTTGATACGGGGAATATAATCCAAATTCAACACGATGATAATCTAATATCCGTTTATAAGCATAACAGTCAATTGTTGAAAAAGCAAGGTGCAAGGGTAAAAGCAGGGGAAACAATTGCCATTATTGGTAACTCGGGGGAGTTAACCACTGGCCCTCACTTACACTTTGAACTCTGGTATAATGGCAATCCAATTGATCCTCAGAAGTACATTATTTTCTAATTCACTATATATACTAATCCATCTAATTACCAATTGAAGAGAAAAATTGCCATACTTGGTTCTACTGGTTCTATTGGAACTCAGGCATTGGATGTTATTGCATCGAACCCCGATTTATTTGAAGTGGAGGTTTTAACCGCCTATAATAGCTACGAGACCCTAGTAAAACAGGCTTTGAAATTCCTCCCTAATGCTGTAGTTATTGGGAATAAAGAAAACTACGGCTTTGTAAGAGATGCATTAGCATCAACCGATATAAAGGTTTATGCAGGTTCCGATGCAATTTCTCAAATCGTTGAGATGGACAGTATCGATATTGTTCTTACGGCTATGGTTGGTTTCTCAGGACTTCTTCCTACAATCAGTGCGATTAAGGCGAAAAAGCCAATAGCCCTTGCGAACAAAGAAACCATGGTTGTTGCAGGGGAGTTGATAACAGAACTTGCCATTCAAAATAATGTACCTATCATTCCAGTTGATTCTGAACATTCTGCAATTTTTCAATGTTTAGTTGGGGAGAAAAGTCCAATCGAAAAAGTTATACTTACCGCATCAGGAGGACCATTCCGTCAACACACTCTTGACCAGCTCAAGCGAGTAACCTGTGCCGATGCACTCAACCATCCGAACTGGTGCATGGGTTCAAAAATTACAATCGATTCAGCCACAATGATGAATAAAGGGTTCGAGGTTATTGAGGCTAAATGGTTGTTCAACCTAAATCCCAGCCAAATTGAAGTGGTAATCCACCCCCAATCGATTTTACATTCGTTGGTTCAATTTCAAGATGGTTCGTTAAAAGCCCAACTGGGATTACCAGATATGAGGCTGCCAATTCAATACGCGCTCTCGTTTCCTTTCAGGATCAAATCCGATTTCCCTCGTTTCAACTTTTCAAACTACCCAACATTGACCTTCGAAGATGTTGATACCAATAAATTCCCAAACCTCTCCCTTGCAAGAGAAGCATTAATCAAAGGCGGAAACGCTCCCTGCATTCTCAATGCGGCAAATGAAATAGCAGTTGACTCCTTCCTGAAAGAGAAAATTGGTTTCCTTCAGATGTCAGATATTATTGATAAGGTGATTGCTCGATCCACCTTTATCGCTAAACCATCTATTGAGGATTACTCCTTTACCGATGAAGAAACACGAGCATTAACAATTAGAACAATTAAAGAATATCAATCATAGCTATGGAAATACTAATTAAAATCTGTCAACTTATATTGAGTTTGTCGATCCTTGTTGTACTTCATGAACTTGGACATTTTCTCTTTGCGAAG
>JAYTVX010000224.1:0-3908 GCA_043743775.1 Bacteroidales bacterium
ATCTCATCACTATGTTTATCGCAAAAAATCTTAATGTATTTATAGAAAAGATCGCCATTAGACTTATCGTTTTTGTAAGTATCCCATAGTCCAGGGTCACGAGTAAGAATTTTTTTGAGATGCGATTGCTTTAAAAAACCAGCATTTATATCGCAGTTTAAGCATAGTAGTTTTCCACTATTGAAATCGACAACATAAGGCAACGGCCTGCTCCCATTTATAATCATGGCAGTAATGTTGGTGTAAGCAACCTGAGGAAAAGAAAAATAGCAATACCTCCCAATGTTCTGTAATACTCCAAAGTAGGATTGAGGCCTGAATTTATTTCTCATGGACATATCAAAATCGATATTTTTGTAAACCTTTTTACCGTCACAAAAACCCCATATCCCACCATGGAAATTAGTTCTTTCTTGGTCGATTTTTAATTGATATGCGAACTCATTTACTTTGATTATCTCATATTCTAAAGGGATTGAAGGTGCATTTGCTTTAAATTCATCAAACGTTTTATAAATTCCCTTTTTCAGGTTGAGGGTATCATCTACAATTAATTTTTGTGAAAAAACTGCTTGCGAAAGCAGGCAAGAGAAAAGTAAAACGAATATTTTTTTCATGATCGAACTTTTTTAAGATTAACTATATTGGTAATATGTTTAAACAATACCCTTTGATTCATAAAAAGATCATAAATGCATGAAGTAAAGACTTGTTAGGTAAATATCTGGAGATTAATGATTAAATCCAAATAACCTTTAAGGATTAAATATTTTTATCGAAATTGGAAGGTCTTTCAGGGAATTTGAATTAATAAGGTAAATGCTAGAGCCTAATTTTCCTAAGCCTTAAACTATTCGAAACTACCGATACTGAACTTAATGCCATGGCTGCACCAGCAATCATTGGGTCGAACTGAAATCCTGTAAAGGGGTAGAGTATTCCCGCTGCAAGGGGTATCCCAATAAGGTTATAGATGAAAGCCCAAAATAGATTTTGCTTTACGGTTTTCATGGTTTGTTTCGAGAGCTGGATGGCCTTTGAGATTTGAATTAAATCGGATGTGATTAGCGTTATTTTGGCGATTTCCATGGCAATATCGGAACCTTTTCCCATGGCAATACTAACATCCGCTTGAGCGAGTGCATGGGAATCGTTTATGCCATCGCCAATCATAGCAACAATTCTTCCCTCTTTTTGAAGTTTTTCTATAAAAGTCCCTTTGTCGGAAGGTAGTAATCCTGCTTCAAATCTTTTAATTCCAGTTTTTTCAGCAACCAACTTTGCTGTAGCGAAGCTATCGCCAGTAAGCATTATCACCTCAATGTCATTGTTGGTTAAAGAAGAAATTGCTTTTTCTGATGTTGGTTTAATCCTATCAGCGATAGCAATAGCTGCAAGCACCTCTTTTTGATTCGAGAAATAGATAACAGTATTTCCATCGGCTTTTAGCTGTTCCGTCTTACTTATGATTGAGGGTTCTAAACTAATGCGATTTTCAACCATTAGTTTTTCACTCCCTGCTAGATAATCGATATTATTAACTTTCGCTTTAACCCCCATGCCTGAGATTGACTCAAAAGAGTCAACTTTTAATGGTGTTTTAGTTTTACTGTTCAAATTTCTCGATATCGCTTCGGCAAGAGGGTGCTCCGATAGAGATTCAATAGAGTAAAGGATATCATTGTATGAATTAATGATTTCAATCTTATCCGACCAGATAATTTCTACAACTTCTGGTTTCCCTTCGGTTATTGTACCCGTTTTGTCGAGTACAACCACATCTATTTTATGTGCAATTTCAAGACTTTCTGCGTCTTTTATCAGGATGTTGTTCTCTGCACCTTTCCCAACGCCAACCATAATTGCAGTAGGAGTTGCTAAGCCAAGGGCGCATGGACATGCAACTGCAAGTACTGTGACTAAGGCAAGGATACCCTGAATTACACCCTTCTCACCACCGAATACTATCCATACTATCATACTAAGGAGTGCAATAGCCATTACAACAGGAACGAAAATTGCAGCAACTTTATCGGCTAGGCGTTGAACAGGAGCTTTACTTCCTTGTGCTTGCTCAACCATCTTGATGATATGGCTTAGTAGCGTTTCGGATCCAACCTTTTCGGCAACAATGGTAAGAGAACCTTTTTGGTTTATAGTTCCTGCAAAAACTTTATCGCCCGTTGTTTTAATAACCGGCATAGGCTCTCCTGTAATCGTGCTTTCATCAACAAACGATGAGCCAATGGTAACACAACCATCAACGGGCATTCTGTCGCCAGGCTTTACAACTATATAGTCGTTGACCATTACCTCGTGGATTGGAACTTCGATCAGCTCATTCCCTTTAAGCAGAGTGACGGTTGAAGGCTGAAGCCCCATCAACTTTCGAATAGATGAGGATGTTTTCCCCTTTGCTTTCTCCTCTAGGTACTTGCCAAGAAGTATAAAAGTGATAATTACTGCTGCCGATTCGTAGTAAACATGCGGGTGAAGTCCTCGGCTATGCCAGAAACCTGGACAGAAGGTATTGAAGAAACTAAATGTAAATGCAATGAATGTGCTAAGGGCAACTAGGGTATCCATATTAGCCATCAGATGCTTTGCCTGCTTGAATGCATTGGTGAAGAAATTGCGTCCAAACCAAAAAATAACAATAGCAGAAAGAACCATTGATATAAAAGGAGATAGGGCCCAATTCATAAAAACCATTCCTAGAATAACAACTGGTAGCGAAAGGATTGCTGAAAGGATTGTTTTAGTTTTAAGGGAGTGTATATTCTTTTCACGTGCTTCGCTGACCGTTTTATCAGTATCTATGGAATCTATTATTAAATCGTAACCAATCGAACGGATAACCTCCTGTAGATTAACTGGGGTAATGACTTTCGCATCGAATTCAATCCAAGTGGTATGGTTCGCAAGGTTAACCCCCGCATCTTTAACCCCAACCTGTGCTTTTAGCATCGACTCAACGCTGCTTGAGCAGCCTGCACACGACATTCCTGTAACCGGATAGATCTGTTTTTCCATTATTTAGTATTGTACATCAGAAACAACAGTTAAAGGTAGGAAATGTTTGAAAGAGAGAAGTTGATAAGCTAATAAGAAAAAAGTTTGATGTTAAATAAAGAAAAACCGCCCCATATTTGATTATGAGGCGGTTTAATGTATATGAATTAGGATGCCAAACTCATTTTTAATATTTAATAACCTTAATTTCTGTTCTTCGATTGGCTGCATGCTCCTTCTCGCTGCAAACAACACCCTTCGTGCATCTGTTTTTAATCATTGTATCGCCATAACCTTTAGCAATTATTCGTGCGAGTTCAATATTCCCCTTTGAGGTAATATAATCAGCAGCAGAATCAGCACGTTTCTGAGAGAGAATCAGGTTTTGTTTAAAATCTCCACGGGAATCGGTGTGTGAACTGAGTTCTATTTGAATAGTTGGGTTTTCGCTGAGCAGTATCACCACCTTGTCGAGTTCCTTGGCCGCTTCCGGTTTAATCGTTGCTTTACCCAAATCGTAGTATATATTAGGAATCTCAATGGCTTTATTCATTACGATGGCCTCCATTTTGAGATCGTAGGAGGTGTTTAAGTTGAGCATTCCTGGTTGTACACCCTGTGTTGAGAGCATGAAGGTTTTGGCAAAGAATTTTTCTTTTTCTAGCTTCAAAATATAGATAAGGTTGGGTTCAACCTTAAAGGTAAAGCTCCCAAACTCATCGGTCTTGCTTTGAATTTTTTCATTGGTCGTCTTGTTGAGAAGTGTGGCTGTTACCTCTGTAAGCGGTGCATTATCGTCCTTATTGGTAACAAGGCCAACTGCCATAAACGAATTTGCCACTGGCTCGAGTACAACTTTATTGCTGCTGTTAAGGTTCACAAGCAATTTCCCTACA
>JAYTVX010000225.1:0-2528 GCA_043743775.1 Bacteroidales bacterium
GATATCAAAGATAGATAATCAGCAATTTGCTGCCATAGAAGAGTTAGATATTAAAAACATCTTTCAGAAATTCCTTTGTGAGTATGAAGAGATCATTCAGCTGAAACGGATCACAGTTCATGTCGACTTTCAATCATCTATATTGGTAAAAATGAATCCAACCCTTGCGAGTATTCTTGCATCAAACCTAATAAGCAACGCTGTAAGGCATAATATTGAAAATGGTTACATCAATATCACTTCGATAAACAACACTTTAGCAATCTCAAATTCCGGCAATTTACTCAGCATTGATCCAGACCATCTTTTTAACAGATTTACAAAAGGGGGTTCTAGCCCCGAGTCAATAGGTCTTGGATTATCTATTGTTAAAAAAATCACTACCTACTACGGGCTTTCTATCAACTATCTATACTCTAATTACACCCATGAAATTCAAATTGATTTTTAATAATCGATTAATCAATGCGAAATCGTTGGGTTGTTGAATCGCAGTAATGTGTTTTGCCAAATAGACTCTAAGTATATTAGCCCCTATCAAATTATCTGATTTTCTTATTGTCTAATTCTTTTTGTCGTACTCAAGTTAACTAATGTTAAAAGGGTGAAATCTTCAGAATTCCTCCAGAATCAGCAATTAGGTTTGCATCATTAACCAACTAAAAAAATAATAATTATGAAAAAGTTAATGTTAGTAGCAGTATTCGGGTTAGCAGTTCTTTTTGTAAATGCTCAATCACGCACTGAGGTAAAGGTAGCAGACCTAAATAAGGCCATTACCGAGAACGTAGCTAAAGATCATGCTGGCTTTGCAATTAAAGATGCCTACAAATGCGATAACAAAGGTGTTGCAACCTTTGAGGTTAAAGTAGCAAAAGGCAACGAAGAAAGCATCCTAGTTTACGACAAGGATGGGAAGTTCATTAAGAAAGAAGCCATAAAATCAGGTATGGTAGCTAAGAAGGATGTGAAGAAAGAAGTGAAGAAGAAATAAATAATAGGTAAGGTTAGTTAGGGGAAAAGGGAGCACTGTAATATTAGTGCTCCCTTTTCTATTTATCATTAAGTCAATTATGATATCGTTTAGCGTGCATGTAATCAACTGTTTATTAATTAGCTATAATTGAATGGCATTACTAATAATCTAAAAGATCAATTCAAATCCTTACTCATGCCTTAATGATTCCGATGGGTTAACCTTTGCCGATTTTATAGTACGATAGCTGATAGTAATCAGTGCAATTGTGATTGCGATAATAAACCCTAGGAAGAAATCGAAGAGTGGAAGATTGATCCTATAGCTGTAGTTCTGCAACCAGTTTTTTGATATAAAGAAAATAATAGGCCAAGCAATCAGCGTTGCGATACAAACAAGGAGTACGATCTCCTTCGATATTAAAACAAAAAGACTTGATACTGTCGCCCCCATCGCTTTACGAACCCCCATTTCCTTAGTACGCTGTTCAACGGTAAACGAAGTAAGCCCAAATAGACCTAGCGATGCGATTAGAATTGCTAGAAATGTAAATAGTATTGCAAGATTGGCGCTTTGCTTTTCCTCCTTATATAATCGTTCAAAATCCTTATCCATGAAAAAGAACTGCATCGGATCGTTAGTAGTAAATTCTTTCCATGTTTTTTCAATTTCACTAATTGTATTATTTGTTGTTTTGGATGATATCCTTATACTTATATAGCCCCAGTTATTATCCTCCTTTTTAAATTTAAATATGTAGGGAGAGATCTGATTGCGAAGCGATTCAAAATGAAAATCATTCACAATGCCGATTATTGGTAAATAATCAGGCTTATGCGGATCTTTACTTGGATTTATGAGTCTTGTAGTAAAGGGTGAAGTAATATTAAACTGTTTTATGGCTCGCTCATTGACTATACATGCATCTTTGTCTGTTGAACGCAATGCATCAAAATTCCGTCCTGAACCAAGCTTCATTCCATAGGTTTCTAAGAAATCATAATCGACCCATGCAGTTCCCATCAAAAAAGTTTCACCACCCCTACCCTCTATCATATATCCATTGTTATTATTGTTATTACCTGGAACAGCTGTAGATGCTGAAACTTTAACGACACCGGGTATCCTTCCAATAGCCTCTTTGAAAGCATTTATACGTTTCCCAATTGCTTCGGCACGCCTTATTACAATTAATTGCTCCTTATTAAAACCCAAATCTTTGTTCACCATGAAATTAATCTGATGAAACATAATTATTGTTCCTATAATCAGCATGATAGAAATTGCAAACTGAAGCACCACCAAAACACTTCTTAGCCTCCCATTCTTCATACTGTTCTTAAGAGTTCCCTTTAGCACAGCGTATGGGCTAAACGATGAAAGGTAAAAAGCAGGGTAACTACCCGCCAATAAACCCACTAGTATTGAAAGGATTATAAGAGCAGGGATTGTAATCCAACTATCAAAAAAATTAAAGGAAAGATTTGCCTGCAAAAGATTATTGAAAAGGGGTATTGATAATTTGATGATAACGATTGCTATTAGCAACGAC
>JAYTVX010000226.1:0-8227 GCA_043743775.1 Bacteroidales bacterium
AAATTTTAATTTTACTTTCTTTAGTGCCAATTTACCCCATACCCCTTAAAAATGGGCTTTAACAGATTTATGTTAACTCGTTATATTATTGTTGTTGACAATCCTGTTTATTAAAAAACATTTCTACAAAAAGTTTTTACCTTAAGCAATGTTTAGTTTAGTACCATTGCTTTTTTAAGGAGACCGGGGTTAATACAGTAATTCACCCGATCCTTAAAAATCTCCCTTCCGATATAAAACCATTATTTAGATTCTTTATAAACAGCTTATTCAAAGGAATGTTTAATTATTTCTTACAGCTAAGACCTGTCAGGTTTTCAAAACCTGACAGGTCTGGATTACCCTCAAATGATTATATTTGTATTAAACTTAACTAGATGAAACCGATTAGCCTTAGTACAACTATAAAACGTAACCCCGAATTGGTGTCGAGTGATGTTGATGGGGAGAAGGTGATGATGAGCATCGAGAATGGCGAGTATTACGGGCTAGATCCTGTTGGTAGTAGAATCTGGGAGCTGATTGAGAATCCAATTCGGATTGATAAGCTGATTGAATTACTGCTCGAAGAGTTTGATGCGAGCCAAGAACAGTGTGAAGCGGATACCTTCGAGTTTCTGAATGAGCTGATGGGGAAAGGGTTGTTGAAGATTGAGAAGTAAGAGGTGAACTATGAGAGATGAGTGGTGAGGAAATGATCGGGGGAAAAGGTGATGGGGAGAAATATAAGACAAAAGACAACCGAGCGTTTTTTGCGAGTTCGCCGTAGGCAAAAGGAAGAAGACAAAAATCAACCGAGCGTTTTCCCGATAAAAAGAGATCGGGACAAGTAATGCGAGTTCACCGAAGGTAAATTTCAAAACTGTAACTCTTAACCACCTTAATATTAAAAATATAAATTTTGCCCAGTAAAATAAAACGATTCTTTGGTATTTCAAGAGCTGAGAGGTTCCTGTTCATCAATACTTGCTCAATTAGCATAGTAGCAAGTATGCTAGTTTCGATGTTCCCAATGCGTTTGTATATCGAATGGCTGGGAGAAAAGGGCCAGGAGTCATCCTTCTCAGCTATTGAAGGGAAATCAACGGAAATTTTACTCGTCGAAAAAACAATGCGAAGGATTGTGCGCTATTTGCCATGGAGACCAAAATGCTTATCCAGGGCCATTACTGCAAAAATACTGCTTAACAGAAGGGGGATTCCTTCTACAATCTATCTGGGAGTGGCAAAGGATAGCAATATCAAAATGGTGGCTCATGCTTGGCTTCGTTGTGGAAACATCATTGTTTCAGGGAAAGAGGAGATGCAGAAATTTACGCCAGTTGTATTTTTTACCTAAGGCTAAAAGAGTTTAAACACAGAGGCACAGTAAGAGGCAATAGGCTGTAGGAGTTTAGGCTATAGTCTCTTAGGTAATAGGAAGAATCCTCTACTTTTTTAAAAGTCTCTTTGTCCTCACGACTTTGCGTTTTATCATTTTCTCAACATTACAATGGATTACCCTGCTTATCTAAATACCCAAAACGTAGCATCATTTTGCGCTGATCGTTACAAATTGATTTTACAAGATCTTCCGATAACTCGGTTCTCCACGAACCAGCAACTCCCTTTCGAAAAAAGGAAATCGCATTTGTCGGTTTCTCCTTGAAACCCTTTTCTGCTTCCTGCTTCTGCATCTCCTTGATATCGCTATGGCTTATTGCCATTTTAATCTCCTCATCGGTTGCTTTAATCCCTAAAAATGCAACTGCTTTTGAGAAGGTGTTAAAGGTGTTGGCTATCATGTCCTCGTAACGAAGAACGATAATCGGTAGATCGGATTTATCGACCCAGCTCTGAACATGACCGCTCCAGGTTAGCAGGCGTTGCCTAAGCTGAAGGTGTAGTCGGCTTGGTGTGCTACTAAAAGCATAGCTTTCATCAGCCATAATCTTGGCTGTGGCATCAAGCGGCTTACATAGATGATTTGAGAATGAAACAGCAACATCCAGTGGATTCCGGACAAAGTAAATGGCTGAATGGGTGACTTTTTTACTAAACATCGGCTCGCCCGATTCGGTCATTAACCATGCATCGTGTATTTTTTGAAAAAGCAATTCGTTGATATTCCGAGCAGCATACTCATAAACCCCAGGACGAAGATTATCAATCTCTTCGGGGGTAAGATCGGAGGCCGATAACCCTGTTGCCTCATCAAAGAGTTCACGATTGCTGGCAATGGGAGTTGCATAAAGTGTATTTATATCAACTGGGTTACTCTCTTTGGATAACAAATTGGAGAGGAATACCCTAAACCAAGTATTCCCTGATTTTGGATAGGATGCCAACCAAACTATTTTTCTTAAATCATCCATTATTCGCCAAGATCAGATTAATCAATTCATCGAATAGAAATTTTCCTGCAGGACGGGTCAACTTTAATACCTCCACATTTTTAGCTAAAAGATCAAATGATTTGAAATGGCTAGTTTGCATCTCTTTCCCAGCAACAAAATTAAAACGATAGGTGTGCGCTTTAAGTAGGCTAAACTTCTCAATCCCTCTAACCTGTTCGAGTTTAAGCTCTCCGAGATTACTAGAACCAATGATGACGATTTTATTGAGTGGTAGTGGTTGATCCCAAAAGCTACTTTCAATTGGTATGTTATGCTTTTCGATCCGTTCTCGAATTTTAGAGAAATTCGATGGATCATCTCCAAGTTTAAGAATTGAGTCAGTCCAAAGCTTCATCTGCGGATAACCAGGATGAACAATTGGCATCCCTTCGGGTGAAAAAGATAAAACGCAAACATCATCGGAGAGGAGTAGATACCCTTTTTTCCGAAAAGCTGCTGCAAGAGTCGATTTTCCAGCACCCGAAGGTCCGGAGAGAATTATTGCTGAGTCCCCTATTTTTATTGAACTTCCATGAAAAGGAAGTAATCCACGCTGATGGATAAGGGCTCCGAAAGCAGAACCTAAAAGGAAAAGGCGAACTTCGGAGATATCAGCATTGGGGAATACCTCGATGGTTATACTACTGCCACCTATAACGTAAAATCGAGCAATTTTATCGACTGTAAGCAAAAACTCCTGTCCACTGGTTTGAAAGCGAACCCCAGAGAATAAGTGATTTTCAAGCAATTGGGGGACCTCCCCAAGCTTAATGGTGACATCAGGTTGTCCTGATGCAATCATTAATTCGGGACACTCGAACGCGGAGCTGATAATTAATCCGAAGGCTTTATATGTAAATGGAGATGTCAACCTTGCTATAATGGTATAAAAATAGTTTTGAAATTAGATTAGTAAAAGGTATGAATATGAGCAAATGTAAAGATTCTTTTGATAAGTTCGGAGTATTGGAATCGAAGTGATTTTTTTAACTTTACCATAATTTTAAATTATTTTTTGAACTTGATGATTATCTCAACCCGAAAACAGCTATTCTCCTACTTAAACCATGAGCAACGGTTACTGATAACAATATGTTCTTCGCAAAATACTGAGAATATTGAGGAGGCGAAGCAATGGTTGGCGAAACCCTTCAATTGGGATCACTTGATTATGCTAAGTGAACGTCATCGTTTACTACCAATGCTTTATAGAAATATTAAAGAGTTATCATCTACGGTTCCTGTTGAAATGCCTCAAATCCTTAAGGATAAGTTCCAATATCAGACTCATCATGTCATGAAACTAGCATCTGAGGGGATTCGGTTATCAAACCAATTGACTCAGGAGGGCGTTTCTAGTATTCTTCTTAAAGGGCCATTTCTATCAGAGCAGCTTTACGGGGATGCAGCTTTAAGACCTTCGAGGGATATCGATATTCTTGTTCTACCTGAGAATATTAAAAGAGTAAATGAAATTCTTCTGAGCGAGGGTTATAAAATGGTTTATCCAGATTTTAAGCTCTCGAGAAAGCAGGAGAATTTTTATCAGAATAATAAGAACCAGTATGCTTACCGAAATCCTGATAATGGATGCTTGGTTGAACTGCATTGGCGATTGTTTTCACAACGAGATCTTTTCCCAGTTCTAGCGGAGAAAGTTTTTGCTGAAAGTCAGGAGCGAGTTATGGCAGGGAACCAAATTAGGGTTCTTTCTACCAATCATTGCATAGAATATTTATGTTTGCATGGATCATTACATCAATGGTTTCGACTTTTATGGTTAAGAGATATTGCTCAATTATTTGCCGATGAAAATGTAAATTTTGCCGAAATACTATTGCAGGCAAAGAAGAATAACAACGAAAGGCCGATAGAGCAAGCAGCATATTTATCAAATATTTTCTTTGGAACAACGATACCCGTTAATCTAAAATCAAATGGAGCTTTAAATAGTATTGCAAGTCATGCCGAAACAGCAATTATTAGCGATGAGGGACTAACCCTTTCGCATAAGATTAACCGATTACGAGTTCCAATCTATAAAATGAAGCTTAAACCTGGCATTGCCTATAAGCTAAGCTGCTGGTCAATTTTACAACCAAATTTTAACGACTGGAAACAGGTAAAATTGCCAGATAGTTTTTTCTTCCTTTACTTTTCGTTACGACCGTTTATTTGGTTTTATACGGTATACATAAGGAGGAGGCAGTAGGAGTTTAGGCTGAAGGCTTTTAGGCAATAGGCAATAGGAAGAACCCTGAATCCTCAACCCTAAAAAACCTCAACTGATTTCTATTCAATTGATTTAAACGTCAACCCTTTTTGTGAAATGGCTTCAAGAACTCTAGGTAGGGCATACCTGAGGTTTCGCTCTGCTTTTTTGGAATCGTGGAAAACAATGATAGCTCCGGGATGAATATGATTAATCACATTGTTAACCACTCGGCGTGGAGAGACTCTTTTGCTGTAGTCCATGCTAAGCACATCCCACATTATAATTTTGTAATGATTTCGTAAGATTTTAATCTGTGAAGGTTTAATCCGTCCGTAGGGTGGTCGGAACAGATTACTATGTACAAACCCATTGGCAAAATCAACATCCTGAACGTATTGACTTGTTTCTGTGGCCCAGCCTTTTAGATGGCTGTAGGTATGATTTCCAATTTTATGCCCTTCAGCAACAATACGCTCAAATATATCAGGGTTCATTTCAACATTTTTCCCAAGGACAAAGAATGTTGCTTTAGCATTGTACTGTTTGAGCTGATCGAGAACCCATAGAGTAAGATCCTTTGTAGGACCATCGTCGAAGGTTAAAAAAACCCCATCCTTTTCATCTGGAAAACTCCAGATAAAGGATGGGAAAAGTTTTGTAAAAAAACGGGGAGGACTAAGATTTATCATATTACTCCCTAACTCCTAATTTTGATGCAAACGTATTAAATGTATTCTCGATCTCCTGTAAATGGCTTCCCTTCTCGTATAGATTTGCAAGTCGATACAATTCCTGAATAATTGCCATGTTGAGCTGAATATCGTTGCGTAGCTTACTATTCTCTTTTTTCGTTAAGTTAAGAATGTATTTGAGCTGACTTGCCGAACTGTTTAGCATTACCTTTGAGTAGGTAATCCCTTTATCAACAGTACCAGCTTTATAGTAACCCTCTATCAACGAAAGAGACAAGTAGTTGAATGGAACAGTACTTGGTGGGATAACCTCCATGCAACGGTTCAAAACGGTTAAGGCCGAATCTTTCTTTCCTTCAGCAATCAATCCATCTGCCAGTCGAGCAAAAATGTTTCGATAGTTTGAGATGATTCGACTATTATTCTCATCGATATAAACCTTAGGATTGGCGATACTCCGGAACCGATACTTGTTCATGATGTTATTGTACATCAATTTAGTATCAACTTTGCCGAAATCATAATCACTCTGAGCAGACTCAATTGGGGCAATTCTGTACATCATACCCTCGAGCTGGAAGTATCGCTCAAGATTCTGGTACGAATCGTTGCTAACAGTCGTTCCCATGTAAATAGGTCGTTCCCAGTTATTCGTTGCCAAAAGATCAAGAATAACCAAGCCTTCCTTTAGAATCATATTCTCGTTGACTTTCCAAACCATGGTATCAACTATCTCCTTGGCACGTTCATCTCTGACCGTACCAGTTTTGATTACTCTCTGCTTATCAATCGAAAGGTATAACGTTTTTGAAGGAATGAAGCATACCTTCTCACGCTCGTTGAAAGGGGAGGGGATTTGTGATATCTCATTATCGCTAAGGATGAATGAAATAGCCTGCTTAAGATCAATCGCTCCCTTAATTCGATCGGCAACGAGAACGACATCGCGTTTCCCGGAATAGTATTTATCGTGGGTCATGCTGAGTGGTAAAGGATCAGACGTGTAGGCTTTCCTTTTCATTTGATCGATATACCAATCTCCACGGAGGTAGTTTAGGTTCGAGACCCTAACATCCCGACGAACCCCTTCAACCTCCTGATTATACCAAAGGGGAAAGGTGTCGTTATCGCCATAAGTGAATAGTACGGCGTTGGGAGCGCAGCCGATAAGCATATTATAACCAAAATCAACAGAGGTGTATCTACCCGAACGATCATGATCGTCCCAATTCTGATTACACATGATAATTGGAACCGCTAGACAAATAGAACCACTCCCAATTGCAGCAAATCGTTCGTTCATCCCTTTTCGTAAAAGCTCATAAAGAGCCAAAACCCCGAGCCCAATCCAGATAGCAAAAGCATAAAAACTCCCAGCATAGGCGTAATCTCGCTCTCTGGGTTCAAACGGTTTCTGGTTGAGGTAAACCACAATTGCAAGACCTGTTAGGACAAATAGCAGGGTAACCACCCAGAAATCTTTTTGATTCTTTCTATAAAGGTATATTATGCCTCCTATTCCAAGCAAAAGGGGTAAAAGGTAATAAGTATTACGAGCTTTATTCTTATGGAAGATCTCCGGCAACTTCTCCTGTGGGCCGAGCCTTGCATTATCGATTAATGGAATACCACAAATCCAATTACCCTTTAAAACATCTCCATTCCCCTGAAAATCGTTCTGTCTACCAGCAAAGTTCCACATAAAGTACCGCCAGTACATAAACCCCATCTGATAGTTCCAGAAATACTTTATATTATCGGATAGTTTGGGAACATAGCGGGTTTCAGTTTTACCATCATTATTGGTAATTTGAATTGGAATTCCTGTATATTCAGTCCATTGTTTATATCCCTTAACATGGTTTGCTTCACTACTATACATTCTAGGGAATATAGACATGAACCTTTCGTCAAACTTATAATTTACCTTTCGGCTTGCTACTATAAACTTGCCATCCTTTGGAATATAGGATGGTGCCCCTTCTTCGGTTCCAATTACGGGAGCGTTAAACGATTGACCGTAGACTAATGGACTGTCGCCGTACTGTTCTCTGTTTATATAGTAAAGTAGCGAGAACATATTGTCCGGATTGTTCTGATCCATCGGTGGATTGGCCGAGGAGCGGATTACAATAATGGTGTAAGAGCTATAACCGATTAACATCATGGTTAATCCGAGTAGAATGGTATTTGCAATTACCTTACCATGCTTATAGGTGTATTGTATTCCATAGATAAGTAGCCCAGCGACAAGGACTAGATAGAATAGAACTCCAGAATTATAGGGTAAGCCAAAACCATTAACAAAGAGTAATTCAAATTTTGAAGCAATAATTACAAACCCTTGAATTACGCCATAAAGTGATAGGATTAGCAAAAATAATCCTGTAAAAAGAGCTTTAATAACACCCCATTTAGTCACTTCATATTTTTTAAAGTAGTATACCATAACAATGGCGGGTATTGCCAGAAGGTTCAATAAGTGAACGCCTATGGATAAGCCCATTAAATAGGCAATAAAAATAATCCATCGATTAGCAAAAGGTTTATCGGCAACATTCTCCCATTTCAAAATCGCCCAAAATACCAAGGCCGTGAACAAGGAGGACGAAGCGTAAACCTCCCCCTCAACTGCAGAAAACCAGAACGTGTCCGAGAATGTATAAGCAAGAGAACCGATAAGTCCTGTTGCAATGATTAGAATAAGCTGAGTAGTTGAGTATGATTCCTCGTTAGTTCTTACAATTTTACGGGAAATATGAGTGATCGTCCAGAATAAGAACATGATAGTAAAAGCACTCGCTAAAGCGGACATTGCATTGGCAAATATCGGAATTAACTCTTTGCTTGGGGCAAGCATGGTAAAAAAGCGAATCAATATCATAAAAATTGGACTTCCTGGAGGGTGTCCAACCTCAAGTCGATTCCCGCTGGCAATAAACTCA
>JAYTVX010000227.1:0-2221 GCA_043743775.1 Bacteroidales bacterium
TGCTCGACAGATGCATAAAAAGCATCCATATCGATATGGATGATCTTGCGATGTTCAGTATTTGGCTCATTTCCCATTGAATCTGCTGATGAAACCCTAGATACAAATATAGAGATAGTAAAACACAAATCGCTCTTTTAAACGAATCATGATTTGCGGTGGATATAAAGGCATTATGTTTTACATTATTTTTTGTAAACTGGATGCTTTACACCTTATAGCTCTTGTTTTCCTATGAATTTTGAGATTTATAATAATTACAGACAACACTCATGACACAAACCTGACATTTAGGATTTGTCGGTCTGCACGTTTCCCTTCCTAAAAAAGATATAGCCATACCTATTTCATTCCACTTTGATTTTGAGAATATGCTCATCAACTGTTTTTCAATTTTTTCAGGATTAGCTCCTTCTGCAACACCAAGACGCGGGGCAACACGTAATACATGTAAATCAACAATAATACCTTCCGCTTCGTTGCCTGATTCGCGAATTATAACATTCGCTGATTTTCTGCCAACGCCAGAAAGTTTGATTAACTCTTCCATTGTCACAGGTATTTTACTATCCTCTTCGACAGTTTTTGCCAATTTCGAAAGCCAAATAGACTTATTACCAAAATTTCTGACTGAACTAATTAGTCGCTGAATATCCTCGACACTGGCTGATGCAAGTTCGCTCATTGAAGGATAAAACTTGAAAAAATCCTTTGCAATTTCGTTAATGTGCTTATCTGAATCTTGCGCCGATAGTATAACCATTACAACGAGCTGGTAACGATTTGCATAATCCAATGGGTGCTTTCTTTTACCATGTTGCTTAAGCAATGGCTCAATACTTTTAAACCAATTAACTTCCATGATTATAAGATATTATTGATTGACAGCATACATCTCATCATCTTTGATTCTTTCAAGGATTCAAATACTGTCCATTAAATCACTGCTCAACATACTTCCGCTAAATTTTTGCTTGCATTGCGGAACTTACCTTCAAGTGAATCTATTCCCCTAAAGATATCATCGAGGGTTTGGTGCGCTTTATCCTGATAATTTTTGCATTGCAGTTAGGTAGTTGTTAACTTTGCAAGTTAAACAATGATCTTCAATTTTAAAAAAGTTGAAAATTTAAGATATTCTCATTTATTTAATAAAAAATCTACTTCTCGAATAATCATTAATTTTTAATGAAATTCGAAAAGTAGATGAAGCCTTTACGGTCTAATTTATTGCTATACGTTTATATATGATTATCAATCCAACTCCTTTGCGATAGCTATTGCCGCAATTGTTCCATCAGCTACGGCAGTAGTAATTTGACGATATTTTTTGCTCGTCACATCACCTACAGCAAAAACATCGGGAATATTGGTTCTCATATCCTCATCGGTTTTTATATATCCCCATTTATCGAGATCAAGACTTTGAGCAAAGAGTGATATATTTGGCTTCATACCAATAAAAATAAAAACACCGTCAGCATTTAATTTGGTTAGTTCCTTTGTTTTTAGGTTCTCAATTTCAGCTACAATTCTACTCCCCTCTTTTGAGAAACTGCGGGGTTCATGATTGTATAGAATATTAATCTTAGGGTTTGCAAACAATTTCTCCTGAACTTCTTTATTTGCAGTTAGCTTGTCGAATTGATGAATTAAGGTAATTTTGCTTGCAAATCGAGTAATGAAGAGGCTTTCTTCTACAGCCGAATTTCCACCACCAATTACCACTACCTCCTTATCGCCATAATATTTTGCATCACAAGTTGCACAATAGGAAATACCTTTGCCTTTCAACTCCTTTTCGCCTGTTGCGCCTGTTAAGTTTGGAGATGTTCCAGTAGCAATGATAATCTTCTTGGCCTTTATAGTTTCAAACTCATCAATAACAACTTCTTTTTTTACTAAATCAACCTTTGTAACATCAACTGCTACTTTGTAAACTGTTCCGCACTGTTTTGTTTGCTCCGACATATTATGCGATAGCATATATCCTGGCTGAGGATCAATAAATCCAGGGTAATTAGAAACCTCATGGGTTGTTGCTACCTGACCTCCGGGTAAAGCAATGTCGACAAGAACAGCATTAACATGTGCCTGACATAAGTATAATCCAGCCGTTAGACCACCGGGACCAGCACCAATAATGATTACATCAAACTCAGAGGTAAATGGTTTTATTTTGGCTTTTATTTCAGTAACTCTTACTGAGGGTATCATTTGG
>JAYTVX010000228.1:0-3127 GCA_043743775.1 Bacteroidales bacterium
ATTTAAAGATTGATTTTTTATTATTTTGGGTTATATTCAACATCATTATTCATTTAATTCTTGACGAACTGTTTTAGACAAAATAATCACAGGTAACGCCTCACATTTTCTTGCAATATGTAAAATACTAAAATAGTGAGCATTAACTATCAATAGAAATTACACAAATGGAAATTCCGATCTCGACAGAGTTTAAATCATCCAAGAAAGTGAAAAGAGAACTTCCAAAAATATTGAGTCATTATGAAAACACAGATTTTGCCACACAGCAAAGGGTGAGTTTTCTTTACCATCTATGTATTGCTTTAATTGGAAGTATTATTTTACTTACTGCATTTACCGGTTATGTTCAAGTTACCAGTCCCAGTTACAGTGCATTGTACTTTCCGGTGCTAGTACCTGAATTTGTTATTCTGTTTCTCGTTTTATTCTGCATACTTATCATTGTCAAGGGTTACTTAGCTATTTCAACACACATTTTACTCATCTCATCATTTTCCACCGTTTGGATTGTGATGTGGATGGATAGGAATGAGGCTATTGCTCGTCTCGATACAATCGTTTTTATCCTTGGCTTTCTTACCATGTTACCATTATTAATTACCCGAAAGGGTATAATTCTACTTTACGTAGGTATAAATCTTTCTGTATTATTCGTCTTCATTATGGCATTTAGGAAACAATTTGCTATTCCTGATTCATCTGTAATGGATTATATGGTTGATACCTCAATCGCATTTTCATTTATAGGCATTGTAGTATATAGTATTTTCAAGTTCAACAAAGAATCTCTTGAAAGGACAGTCGTTGATATGAATGAGCGTCTTGATGCGGAGAAAACTTTATTAGAAAGTGAGCAGAAGTATAGAACTATCATGGAGAATATGAACGATGTTGTTATGATGGTTGACAATGATGACCGTGTTCAATACGTAAACAAAAGATTTACCGAGATACTTGGTTATACAAAAGAAGAAATTATTGGAGAAATTGGATACTTAAAACTATTGGAACCCCGAAATCAGAACATCATAATAAACCACAACCATCAAAGGATTAATAAAATAGCAAGCCAATACGAGATAACGTTTATAGCAAAAAATGGCAGGGAAATTGATTTTTTAGTTAGTGGTGCTCCAATTAACGATTCTGAAGGAAAAACTATCGGTTCTATTGGTGCTATGATTGATATTACAGGGCGCAAAAAATCTGAAGAAGCTTTAAAAAAGAGTGAACTTCAATATAGAACATTATTTAAAAATGCTCAAATAGGTATTTACCAAACTACACCTGAGGGAAAAATTTTAACCGCAAATCCAGCCCTATTGCATATGCTGGGTTTCGAATCCATCGAAGAACTCCAAAAGAGAAACCTTGAAACCGATAATGTATACGTTGACAATACAAGAGCAAACTTCAAACAGTTAATCGAGCAGAATGAAAGTGTAATAAACCATGAATCGAAGTGGAAGAAAAAAAATGGAGAGACTATAACAATTCTAGAGAACGCTCGTACCGTCCGAGATAGTAAGGGAAAGACCCTCTACTATGAAGGATTTGTCGAAAACATTACCGCAAGAAAATTGATTGAAGAAGAGCTCGAAAAGCATAGAAATCATCTGGAACTTTTGGTTAATGAAAGAACCGAAGAGCTCGAACAAACCAACGAAGAGCTAAAGATAACCAACATAGAGCTCAACTACCAACAGAAAGAGATTGAAGCAGCCCTTTACAGCCTTAAAGAGGCTCAAAATAAACTTATTCAATCTGAAAAAATGGCTTCGCTGGGTGTGCTTGCTGCTGGTATCGCACACGAAATCAATAATCCGCTTAATTTTATCAATGGAGGAGTTGCGGGCTTGGAGATTTTCATTAGAAATAACCTTAAAGATCATCTCGAGGAAGTATCACCATTGATCAATGGTATAAGGGTTGGAGTAAAACGTGCAGCAGATATCGTTATAAGTCTGAACCATTATAGTCATCGCGATGATTTGTCGAATTCTGAGTGTAAGGTAGATTCAATTATCGACAACTGTTTAGTAATGCTCAACAACCAAATGAGAAACAGAATTGAGGTAATAAAGAATTACACCGACAAACCCTATTCACTCCTATGCAACGAAGGAAGGCTTCATCAGGTTTTTTTAAATATTCTCGCAAATTCCGTTCAAGCCATTGAAGATATCGGATCAATTAGTATATTTACTCAGATTGAGAACAAACGAGTTAAAATCTCTATTTCGGATACTGGTTGTGGAATAAGTGAAGAGCTAATCCCCAAAATTACAGATCCTTTTTTCACCACAAAGGATCCTGGAAAGGGAACAGGTTTAGGACTATCTATAACCTATAATATCCTAAAAGAGTATAACGGAACTCTTGATTTCGAATCTCAACCAGGAAAAGGAACAAAAGTAGTTGTCACATTACCTATAAATAATCATTAAGATATGAATAACCCGATAACCATACTTTATGTTGATGATGAACCCATAAATCTTATGCTCTTTAAGGCTAGTTTTAACCGTAAATATAATATTATAACTGCAGAATCGGGGAATGAAGGTCTTAGCCAGCTAAAAGCCAACCCAGATACCATCGTGGTAATCAGTGACATGAAAATGCCAGGAATGAATGGCATTGAGTTCATTCGATTGGCCAAACTCGACTTTCCGAATATCTCCTTTTTTATCCTAACGGGATTCGAAATTACTGATGAAATTTATGAAGCATTAAAAGAACAACTGATTCACAAATATTTCAGGAAACCATTCGACATTGATGAATTGGAAAAGGCAATTATTGAAGCCATTGAAAAGTTAGGCCGCTAGAATCTATAACCAACGCACTAATTACAACAACCACTATTGCTTACGGGTAATAATAATCGACATTCGATAAAAGACTAAGAATACTTTAACAGTATTTTACTTAGAATAAAACCATTCTCCCCTTAAACATTATTAAATTAGCAGCTGTTTATCACAGTAAATTATTCGATATGTTCACACCAATTCTTGAGGTTAAAGAGATATACAAATACTTTAAGGATATTAAAGCAGTTGATGGGGTTAGCTTCACTGTCAATAGCGGGGAATTTATTGCCTTACTCGGCCCTAATGGT
>JAYTVX010000229.1:0-4861 GCA_043743775.1 Bacteroidales bacterium
CTAAATAGCGAAATGCGTTTTCTAATACTTTCCCTTGATGAAAAAGTAACAAAAAATCAAGCCCAATCGATGCTTCATCGCTCATCATTGTTGACTTACAGTTATCGCACGGTAATGCTTTCGTTCGCAGTCAAAGGCGTTTCGCTTACAACGGCTCACCAATTGGTCTGATCCATCGTGTTGATGACTTTTAGCCTTAATCCCTAAATCGAGGGTAAAATAAATTCCCTTTTGAAAAACTTAAGCTAACTTTGAGAGAAGTGATTGATGCTGATTTATATTATCACTAAAAACATGAGAGAATGAAAAAGTTTATTGCAACTACCCTAGCACTAGCAAGTTTTCTGCTACTAACGGTTCTTATTACTAGTCCAGTTTACGGGCAAAATACGAGTGAGGATAAAACCCAGCTACCTCAGGAGGTGATGAAGATTACCAAAAAATCGTGCTCCAACTGCCACTACGAACCAGCAACCGGTTTTTCGATATCGCTGCTTAACTTCTCGAAATTTGAAAAATTATCGAATAAGAAGAAGGCTTCCTTCGCGGGTTCCGTGAGCAAAATGGTGTCCAAAGGCAAGATGCCCCCAAAGAGTTTCCTAGAAAAGCATCCCGATGCGGTCTTAGCTGCTGATGAGATCAAAACGCTAAACGATTGGGCCGAATCATTGAAGGTTATTAAAAAGTAAAAACAATTGTCGGTTCGTTTCCTAGAATGAGTAACATCCCCGCGCATGCTGGGATTCATTAATCATATGTAACTCTGGGAGGCTGTTTTAAAAGTATTAAAAACGTCATTACGAACGAAGTGAAGAAATCTAAACCCATTATTTATCAATTGTTAAACAGGAAAGTACTTATATATTTTGACTAGTTCGGACTCGTAAATTGGATTTATACGAGTTGGTGTAATTTGGCATGTAGGTGTTTCATAATAATTGAAGTTTTTTATGTAGTGCTTTACTGCTTAAAGTTAGATCATAAGGAATAGATTTGGCTAAAATCAAAAAAAAATAATAAATAAGATACCAATCGTTAGTTTTCTTTTGTTGCTACCATTTAAAGGTTGAATGGTGCTAAAGTTCATTTAAAACCAAGGGTATTTTAAACTTTTTTCTAGATGCCTAAACTGCCAAAATAGATGTTGTGGACATTCCCTTCTGAAGGGGAATACAATAGGGTATTCTGCTAATATTTCACCTTCCTTATCGGTTGTTTTTTCCAAATAAAAATGCTAAACCCTTCTCAGCTATACTAAACCGAATAAAAAAGATGTTCTCAATCAAGCAAATTGGTGAGGCAAATCATCGTAAAATATAGATTTGTCACTCCGCTTTTATCTAATTTGCAAACCTTATCCAATGTCATTTATTCCATCTTTAAATATACCAATTATGGTTTTTCTTCCGCTTATCAATAACATCACTCTGCTCCTATCATTAAGCATTCTGTACAGCTTAATACTAAGGCGTTGGGATTACTCATCCCTTTGGCATCGGGTAAATACTGGTGTTCTGTTCGGATTAGTTGCTGTTGCTGGTATGATGAATCCATTAAAGCTTCAACCTGGGGTTATTTTCGATGGAAGAAGTATAATTCTTAGCATTGGAGGGCTATTCGGAGGTCCAGTTACAGCGATAATATCAATAATAATCAGCTCTTGCTATCGAATTTATCTTGGTGGAACAGGTGCAATAATGGGAGTTAGCGTAATCGTATCCAGTTCAATCATCGGGATTATATACTATTACATCCGCAAAAAACATCCGCAATCTACTAATCTATTATACCTTGTACTCTTTGGCCTGATCGTTCACGTCAACATGCTGTTTTTAACATCTGTATTACCCTCGAGTATGTCATATGAGGTGCTTAAAACCATTGCATTCCCCGTTTTAATACTATACCCTATTGGTTCACTGTTGATGTGTATGCTTTTTCTACAGCAGGAGTCGAGGCAAAGAATAATCAAAGCCCTGAAGGAGAGCGAAGAGAAATATCGATTGCTAGTCGAAAGGGCATCGAGTTCAATCGTTAAGCTCGATAATAATGGTAGAATTGTCTTTATCAACACCTTTGCCCTGAATCTATTTGGTTATCGATTAGATGAGGTTCTTGGCAAGTTTGCAATTGGTTCCCTCTTCCTGAAAAAAAACGATTCGTTTAAGCTCTTTGCTCAAACGGTGGATGATCTGTTTCAAAATCCTGAGCAGCATGCAACCGCTGAAATAGAGGTGGTATGCAAGAGCGGGGAGATTAAATGGGTTTCGTGGACGTACAAGGTGATCATCGAGGATAAAAGTAGAAGCCTGATGGAAATTCTTTGCATCGGAACTGATATCACACAGAAAAAGAAAGCTGAATTGGCTTTACTCGAATCGGAGAAGAAATATCGACTACTCTACGAAAGTTTAATGGATGGATATGCTAAGGTAGACATGGGAGGAAGAATAATTGATTGCAATTATGCTTTTCAGAAAATTACGGGCTATACCAAGGAAGAATTATTAAAGCTAACCTACAATGATTTAACCCCTAAACGTTGGCATGAGTTTGAGCGAAGTCTGTTAAACAATCACTTTTTCACATTCGGTTATACTCAACTTTACGAAAAGGAGTACATCAAAAAAAATGGAGAGGTCATCTCAATTGAGCTAAGGACTCACCTATCCACCGATGAAGACTCAAAAGCAACGGGAATGTGGGCCATAGTCAGGGATATCTCCAATCGGAAAAAAGTTGAAAACGAGCTATTGAGATCGGAGGAGAAATATAGAACCATCATCGAATTGGCAGGAGATACGATACTCCTAGGTGATATAAATGGTGATATAATTGGAGCGAATCAGAAAGCGACTGAGCTTACCGGTTACACGATTGATGAGCTAATGGGAAGAAATATATCAACGCTGTTTTCGCCACAAGCCATTACAGCAAAACCGCTTCGTTACGATCTGCTACAGGAAGGAAAAGTAATTATCAATGAACGATTAGTTTGCCGGAAAGATGGCAGTCAGGTGACCGTTGAGATGAATTCCAAAAAAATGCCTTACAATACATATATCTCAATTATAAGAGATATTACCGAGAGGATTAAAACAGAGAATATTTTAAGAGAAAGTGAGCAACTCCTGCGAAAGCAGAATTCAGAATATCTGGCTTTGAATGAAGAGCTCAACGAAAGCAATCTGAGGATCCGGGAGATTAATGACAAGCTCATTGAAGCGACCGAAATGGCACAGGAGAGCGATAGATTAAAAACGGCTTTCCTTGCAAATATGTCGCACGAAATAAGAACCCCTATGAATGGGATAATTGGGTTTAGCGAACTCCTGCTCCGATCAAATATTAAGCATGAGGATCAAAAAAAATATGTGGGTATAATAATACAATCGGGTATGCAGCTTCTTTCAATTATCAATGATATAATTGATATCTCAAAGATTGAATCGGGACAAATTACTCTTAACAAAACCAGCATTGATATCGATCAGTCGATTACCAATGTTTACAACCTGAATAGTGAATTTGCAAAAAGAAAGAGTATCAATCTTATTCTGTCACTTCCAAAGAATTCACCCCCTTTAATAATCCATTCCGATGAAACAAAAATCGAACAGGTTCTTGGAAATCTTGTAAGCAATGCCATTAAGTTTGTTGATAAGGGGAATATTGAGATAGGTTACACCATTAAGAACAGCCAAATTGAGCTGTATGTAAAGGACGATGGTATTGGAATCGATCCAGAGAACCATACGTTAATATTTGAGCGTTTCAGACAGGTAGAAGGGGCAAATTCATCACCAGTTAATGGAACAGGACTTGGGCTAGCTATATCAAAATCGCTGGTAGAGCTAATGGGGGGAACGATTTGGGTGGAAAGCAACAAAGGAAATGGGGCTAAGTTTTCCTTCACATTGCCATTGGAGTAGTATAAAAGGATGAGTTGGGGATTTGCCGTATATCCCATTTAACATGAAGTGTTTTTTTGTTTACTTGTTTTTTCCTTTATGAAGAACCTATCGGCCAAAAGGTAAAGTGAAGAAATCAAGACCAATCAATGCTGCGAACCTTCGTGTTACCATTTTGCGTGAACCTCTGTGCCCTTTGCGGTTATTTCCTGTCTGTATTTCTGAATTACAATCCTATTAGATACATTACAGATTCCGGTTTTTAGTATATTTACGATAATAAACCAACCCTCACCTCGCCATGAGAATCATCACATCCCTATTCGTCTTGTATATCCTTACTGGATGCCAACAAAAGCAATCGTATCAGATTTCGGTAGATTCCTTAAATTCCCAGGAGAAGCATATTATTCTGATGCACCCAACGGTAAACAATATTAAAACGTTCAATAACCTTGTAAGTAATAAAATATTTCCACTTTCTGTTGACTATAAGATGATTGGGGTATACCATTCGTTGGAGGAGTATAATTATAGTAATACTGAAGAGTATTTAAAAGAAGAAGGGATTAACAATGTTAAGCTTGTAAAGATCGATGCCGAGCTAAACCCGAATAATATCTACAAAAACAACTCATGCACTGAGGAATTCAAAAAGCTAGTTGATGGCTCAAATGGTGCCATCTTCTTTGGTGGTCCAGATATCCCACCAGTATGCTATGGAGAGCAGACAAACCTATTAACGGTCATCACTGATCCGTATCGGCATTACATGGAGCTATCGTTCCTTTTCCATATGCTAGGAGGAAATCAGGATACTACGTATATTCCGTTACTTAAGAATAGGCCCAACTACCCAATCCTTGGGATTTGTCTTGGGATGCAGAGCATCAATGTGGCCACAGGTGGAACACTATATCAGGATATTCCAACCCAGCTATACCATCAAA
>JAYTVX010000230.1:0-6029 GCA_043743775.1 Bacteroidales bacterium
AGAGCGTTGTTTACGAACCCGAGAAGTGCATCAAATGCGGCTTGTGCATCGAGATTACTTCAAAGAATAAGGAGTTGACAGGATTAACCTATATCGGACGTGGGTTTGATGTTCGGGTAGATATACCCTTTAATAGGGCGTTAGGTGAAGCCTTAACTAATACTGCAATTGAGTGTGTTAATGCTTGTCCTACGGGGGCAATATCATTTAAAACTCTGTGAGTCTCTGTGTAAACCTCTGTGTTTTTCGTGTAACTTTTTAACACAGAGTATCACAGAGAAAATCACAGAGTAACACAGAGAAGAGAAAAACTATGAATAGATTAACAATTATATTTTTACTATTTGCAAACATTGCAATCGCTCAGGATAACTCCAGTTGGCAATGCTTTAGGGGAAATCAATCACTAAATGGTTACTCAAATGCTTCTTTGCCAAAATCGCTGAAACTACTTTGGACATTCAAGACTGAGGATGCCATTAAATCTTCACCAATAATTCAGAATGGGAATATCTACATCGGCTCAAACGATGGGTATATCTACTCATTATCTGAAAAGGGAATTCTGAATTGGAAGTATAAATCAGTTACATCAATTGAATCGCCTCCACTTTATCTCGATAATACCATCTATGCAAGTTCCCTTGAAGGGTCAGTATTTGCAATAGAGGCGAAGTCTGGTAAGTTGAAGTGGGAATATAAGACCGATGGTCAGATTTCAGGTTCAGCCAATTGGTTTTTTTCACCAGATAAAAAGAGCAAGAGGATTATCGTTGGCAGCTACGATTTCTTCATGCACTGTATTGATGTTTCAACGGGTAAGTCGATTTGGAAGTATGAAACCGAAAACTATATCAATGGCTCACCATCAACCAATGGGGAGTATGCTGCCTTTGGCGGATGCGATGGAAATCTTTATCTTGTAGATGTTAAGACAGGAAAGCTGGCTGATAAGATCGAAATAGGAACATACATGGCTGCTTCAGCAGTTATTGATGCAGGAAAGGCTTACTTTGGTAATTATGATGGGGGCTTCTACTGTGCCGATTTAGCAACAAAGAAGATTGTATGGAAGTACAATGGTAAGGCTCCGTTTATCTCTTCACCAGCGGTGTCTGGCGATAAGGTTGTGGTTGGTTCACAGGACAAAAATATTTACTGCTTCGAGAAATCAACCGGTAAGGTGCTTTGGATATTCAAAACTCTAGGTAAAGTTGATAGTTCTCCTGTAATAGCAAAGAATGTTGTAATTATTGGCTCGGGTGATGGGAGAATCTATATGATTGATTTGAACAAAGGGGAGAAAATTTGGTCTTACGAGATAGGAAAACCCATTACCAGTACACCTGCTGTTATTAAAAATATGGTAGTTGTAGGTTCGGAGGATGGTAGTGTTTATGCTTTTGGAGTTAAATGAATGTTAGAACACAGATAACACGGATTAAACAAAAGTTCACAGATTTTTTATTTGTGTAAATCCGTATGAATCTGCGTCATCAGCGTTCCAAAATATATTAAAATGAAAGTCGTCAATATAGTCCCTGGATTTGGTGGAACGTTCTACTGCGGAAACTGTCTTCGCGATAGCGCCTATGTTAAATCGCTTAAGGCGTTTGGCCATGAAGCAATTACATTGCCACTTTATTTGCCGTTAACATCTAAGGACTATACACCCGAAAATGATATTCCCGTTTTCTATGGTGCCGTGAATATCTATTTAAAGCAGAATTTTCGAGTGTTTAGGGGTATGCCTAATTGGTTGCAGAATTTCTTTAATTCACCCTCAATTCTTCGCTATGCAGCCAAGAAATCGGGTTCAACCCGTGCAACTGGTTTGGAGGAGATGACCATCTCAATGCTAAAGGGTGCTGAGGGATTTCAAAAGGAAGAGTTAGATGAACTAATTTATTTTTTGAAGCATCACGAAAAGCCTGATATTGTTCATCTTTCGAATGCTTTACTACTTGGTTTAGCCAAAAAAATCAGAGAGGAACTTCAAATCCCTGTGGTTTGCTCCCTGCAGGATGAGGATGTTTGGGTTGATGCGATGAACGAACCCTACAGAAGCCAAATCTGGAAGTTGATGGGTGAGAAAGCACTCGATACCGATGCGATGATTGCTGTTAGCGATTTTTTTGCCAAAGAGATGAAGCAGAAAATGTCGATCCCAGATGAGAAACTTCATATTGTACATATCGGTGTTGATCCAACTAGATATTCAGTTAAAACCCCTAATCTTGATGTGCCAACTATTGGGTATCTTTCAAGGTCGAATAGGGAGAATGGTTTCGAGGTTTTAGTTGATGCTTTTATCAAACTAAAGGATAATCCGAAGTTTAGCAATGCAAAGTTGAGGGTAACTGGTGGGAAAACTGGTGATGATGATAAGTTTATAGGAAGACAAGTTGATAAGTTAAGAAGAAAAGGTTACCAGAACGATATTGAATTTATTGATGATTTTAGAACCGAATCGCTTGATGCTTTCTTCGATGGGTTAACGCTTTTATCGGTTCCCGTTTTGGAGGGTGAAGCGTTTGGTCTTTATCAGCTAGAATCATTAGCATCGGGGATTCCAATTGTTCAGCCTGCGCTTGGTGCTTTCCCCGAGATAGTTGAATCTACAGGTGGAGGAGTAATTTATCAGCCCAATACACCTGATGCTTTGGCGCAGAAATTAGTCGAAGTGCTTTCAAGCTCTGAACAGATAAAGCAGATGAGTATCGATGGTAGAAAGGCTGTTGAGGAGAAATTTAATACGGCAATTCTAATTCAAAAAATGATTGATGTTTATAGTTTAGTAGTTAATAACCGACCAATCAATTAAACTTATCTTTATATCCGTGATTATCTGTATAAATCAGTGTCATCTGTGTTCCAAACACAATTTTAATTATGATAATAGAACTAAATAAGGTTGGTAAATTCTTTATAAATCCTGGCACGAATATCCAACGTGATGTGTTGGCTGATATCAGCATACAGATTAATGCTGGAGATTCTGTTGCTATCGTTGGTCCATCGGGTTCGGGGAAGAGTACCCTGCTGAATATCATCGGTACACTCGATACGCCTTCCTCTGGAGTTGTTATGTTTAAAGGTGAGGATGTTGCCTCGTTTGATGAGAAGCGATTGGCTCAAATTAGGAACTTAAGCATTGGATTTGTATTTCAATTTCATCATTTGTTGCCACAGCTTAGCTTGATTGAGAATGTTCTGATTCCGGTAATCCCACAGAATAGTAAAGTGGATAGCAAAGCCATTTCAACTAGAGCAATGGAACTGCTGGATAGCGTTGGTCTTGCTGAAAGAATTCATCAACGACCCGGTCAACTTTCCGGAGGTGAGTGTCAAAGGGCGGCGCTGGTAAGAGCCTTGATTAATCAAGCAGAACTTATCCTTGCCGATGAACCTACAGGTTCTCTCGATCAGGATTCTGCTGCTCAATTAGGTGACCTGCTTTTGGATATCAATAAAAAGCATAACGTGGCAATAGTTGTTGTTACACACTCCTTAACCCTTGCCGAGAAGATGAAATCCATCTATCGGTTATCGCATGGAAAACTCGAATAGTATAAATAATAATATTTTCTCTGTGTCTCCGTGTCTCTGTGTTTAAAAATCTTAGAAATGACCATCCTCAAATTCATTATACAAAGCATTCGATTCTACTGGCGACAGCATTTGGCTGTATTCCTCGGGACTTTGATTAGTACAGCTGTTTTAACAGGTGCATTAATTGTAGGTGATTCGGTTAGGTTGAGTCTTAACAAGCTGGTTGATGTTCGTTTGGGAAATACCCGTTTTGCTTTGCAAACTGGTGATCGATTTGTGAGAGCGAAGATGGCATCTGAGATCGGAGCAAAGCTTAATGTGTCAACAGCATCGCTGTTAATGATACAAGGTATTACAATTAATCCCGAATCCGAGACACGAATAAATAGGGCTCAGGTTATTGGGGTCGATAGCAGTTTTTGGAATCTTTCGAATATTAAAATGTATGCTATTTCTAGCGATGAAGTAGTAATTAGCTCAAATATCTCACAGAAGTTAAATATCAAAGTTGGTGATGATTTCCTTTTGCGGGTTGAAAAGGCGAGTGTAATACCCTTGAATGCTCCCTTTTCGCAAGATGTTGACCCATCGGTGGCCATTAGGCTCAAAGTCAAGGCTATTGCTGATGATAAGGGTATGGGACGTTTCAGCCTTAAGAGCAATCAGGCTGAACCCTACAATGTGTTTGTTTCAAGGGATATGCTATCGAGTAAACTCGATTTAGCTGGTAAGACCAATGTTATTTTAATAGCTAATAACTCCAATAATTCATTAACAGAAATTGATGCAAATAAAGCATTAAAGGAGGTTTTTCAGCTTGAGGATGCAGGTATTAGGATTCGGGAATTAAGTGAATCAAATAGCTATGAGGTGCTCTCTGAGAGGATATTTATTGATGAACCAATAGCGAAATCAATACTAAACCTAAATATCCCTCATGAAACGATTTTAACATATCTCGTAAATTCAATCTCCTATAAGGGAAAGGAAACACCTTACTCATTTGTATCCGCAGTATCATCGCCAATTGTTGGTGAAAACATCAATGACGATGAGGTAATTGTGAATGATTGGTTGGTTAAGGATTTGAGGTTGAGATTAGGAGATTCAATCTCCTTAACGTATTTTGTTATTGGTCCTTTGCGAACCATCAAAGAGGTTAAAAAATCATTTATTGTAAAGGGACTTGTTCCTACACAGTTCAAATTTATTAACACTTCATTGATGCCGCTTTTCCCCGGACTGGCCGATGCAGGAAGTTGCCACGATTGGGAAACTGGCGTACCTATCGATTTAAGTAAAATAAGGGATAAGGACGAAAAGTACTGGAAAGATTTCAAAGGTACTCCCAAGGCTTTAATATCAATGCAAACTGGGCTTAACCTTTGGGGTAATAAATTCGGCAGCTACACATCAATTCGGTTCAATAAAGAAAAGATTCAACTTGAGCAGCTGAAGAGCGATATTCTCAAAAGCATAAAACCTGAGGATATTGGTTTAGCATTTACTCCTGTTTACAGCCAAGGGCTTATTGCAGCCAATAATTCGGTTGACTTTGGAAGTCTGTTTTTAAGTCTTAGCTTCTTTGTAATTGCCGCAGGAATCCTATTGACTGTGCTGATTTACTCGTTGAATACTGAATCGCGCAAGGAGGAGATAGGAATCCTTTCGGGTTTAGGGTTCGAACGAAAGTTGATCGTGAAAATTAGGTTTGGAGAATCAATCCTTGTTACACTTCTTGGCGGATTGGTTGGTGCAGCCTTTGGCGTACTTTATAACTATGCTCTTGTTTGGGGATTGAATTCAGTGTGGCAAGGTGCTGTTAGAACTAGTAACCTTGAGGTTTTTATCAAACCATCGACAGTAATTATTGGAGCTGCAAGTGGAATTATCGTTGCACTGATATCAATCTATATCGTTACCCGACAAAAGTTGAAACAGCCCATAGCCGCTCTGATTAAGAGTAGTTTTGATAGCCCATTGAAAATTGTTAAAAGATATCTCAGCCTAAGTAAGTTGATTGCGATTATTTCGATTGCTGGTTCAATTGCTATGGTCATCTTCTCTTTGGTTTCTCCTGGTGAGGTTAATGCAGAGATGTTTCTTTCTGCTGGAAGTCTATTTCTTCTAGGCTGTGTTGCCCTAATAAATTGGAATCTTAGGGTTATCAGAGATAGAATTCATAATTCACCGCTAAGTCTGCTTCATCTTGCATTGAAGAATGCTGGTCGGAATAAGAACCGAAGCCTTACAACTATTGTTCTGCTTGCTCTTGGGGCTTTTAGCATTATTATCACAGGGGCAAACCGTAAAACATTCTATGGTGTTGAAAATCTTCGTCAATCGGGAACAGGTGGATTCCTTTACTGGGCTGAAACGACATTGCCCATTCAGTACAACCTGAATAGCCCTATGGGAAAAGCCAAATTTGGGTTCGATGCTGATGAATCGCTCAATGATGTTGATTTTATTCAGAT
>JAYTVX010000231.1:0-5367 GCA_043743775.1 Bacteroidales bacterium
TCGTTGGAAACCGAACAGGCTGATAGATATTGTAAAGTAATCGCTTTTCGCAATTCAGTTTCGGTTATTTTTGACGATATTCGAAAGGATTGATTTTGATTGCCAAATTTTGAATACTGCGCTTCAATTGTCTTTTGGTTGAATATTCGCTGTGAGACATAAATCACCGACGTTATATTACTGATGTTTGTAATTGCTTCGCTGTATCCTATACCACTGATGACCGGTGCGTAATACAATAATCCGTTATAGCTGACCTGTGGTTTTTGTCCTGCCTTTACTAATAAGCTGTCAAATGCGTTTGTGCTTATCTGGTTACTAATATCTTTCAGTACAGGGCTATGAATAAGACCTTGATTAATGTAAAATTCAAGATTATTTACCTGTGCAAAAGAGGTTATTTCCAGACCAACCAAATAAAAAAGTATTGCGATGATATATCTGCTTTTTTTCATTTTTTAAAGTGTTTAAATAGTTTTGAATCATCGGCAGTAAAGTTAACCTGTGGCTTCATAAACTGTGTTTTGATTAAGTCACTTTGAAACAGGTTGAATTTTTGAAGGTTAATATTCTCCTTAATCTCGGGGCTATTGGTGTGCGCAGCGCTCTGATAGTCGGAAAGGGTTCGCTGCTGGGCATAAAGATTTAGAAAAAATACTATACAGAAAATTACTAATAATAGTTTTCTCATAATTGAAAAAGTAAATATTTATGACACCTAAAAAGCCATAAACTTGCAAGTTACAAATGTAATTAATTTAAAAAAATGTATGATTTAAGAACAAGCTTATCGGCAGATAAGCCTATTCTTAAAATTACATTTTATACAAGGTTAGTTAATCATTCTCGTTCTCCTTTACCTCAACTGCACTGATTATCTCGCCATTTGGTTTAAAATCCACATCAAACTCCTTTTCGTTTAGTTCAATGGTTACTCCATAGAATATTGAATTCTCAGAAGTTTCGGCTTGTTCCGCTTCTTGAATCTTATAACCAGGGTACTGTTTACCTATAGCATCCAAAACAGCCTGTGGTAGTTGAGATTTTCTGATCTCAATTTCAGTTTCAAGCCAAGTCCCATCGCTTTTAAAATTTGCCGATTTTTTAAGACCATCCATTTTAAATTCGGCCTCAAACTCATCAGCCTTTTCTAAACTCCACTTGACCTTGGTTAATGTGGCAAATTTTGCTTTGAATGAAGTTTGAACTGGGACTGGAATATTTTCGGGTTTTACTTTTTGAGCGTACGACGTTGAAACGGTTAAAATAACCATTGCAAGAAAAATTACACCATTTTTCATTTTTGATTTATATTTAAGTTTACGAATGAGGATAAATTGTCTAAAAAGACATTTAGTTCATAAAACTTAAACGATTGGGGGATGAAAGATCAGTTTATAAAACCTCTGAGGTTGTTTTAATTCGATATAACCATAGCTAATATCAATATCAATAAAACTAAACTTATCTGTTGAATAAAATAGGTTGAAAAATAAAGGTTGTGTATTCGAATTAACGACCTTAGGTAAGGGTTGATGAGGTTTCTGTTCATCCCCATTACAATGGGAATCAATAAGGCTATCCAAGCAAACAAGGTGGTCGGTAATAAAATCGATCGGGGTCAAATCTTTATCCTCATACATCTTACAATGCCGATACATAGCCGGTAAATCAGCCAATAAGGAGAAATTGCCCAAGGGTAGAATGAAAGTACCAAGGGTATAAAAACTTATAAATAGTATGATTCCGATTTGTTTCACAAAAACTTAACGTAAAAATATAATGAACCGATACAAACTTAAACAAATAAATGGCAGATAATCTAATCCTGGATAAACACTTCATTACTCATCCATCGCATACTTCCACGATAGTTTAAAAACCAAGTGGGCAACCTTTTCCATCGTTGTGTAATCAAGTTTATCAGGAGTGTCCCGTTCGGTGTGGTAATCGAGGTGCAAGCCTCTAAAAAACATAACAGCAGGAATCCCTTTCTGCATAAAACTTGCCTGATCTGAAGAGTAAAAATCCTTTGATGAATAGTCAACTCTTAAGCTATCCTCGCCCAAATGAATCGACTTAATTCTAGCTGTTAAAAGTGAATCTTTTTTTGTTGAAATAGCATATACTTTTTTAACCCTACTATCTAATTCCATTCTACTATCCTCTCCCCTTCCTATCATATCAATATTCAAATCTACAATAGGTCGTATTTTTAAACTATCCGTTTTATTAACAAAAATTCTTGAGCCCCACAGACCACTCTCCTCGGCTGAAAACGCTGCAAATACTATCGATCGTTTAGGTTTAAATCCACTTTTAAGTGCAATGGAATATGCTTCGGCAATTTCCAACATGGTAGCAACTCCCGAAGCATTATCATCGGCTCCATACATAATCCTACCAGCATCAGTTCCCAAATGATCATAATGAGCAGAGATTACAACTACTTCATTCTTCAATTCACTACCTTCAATGTATCCTAATACATTTTTCGATGCTTGGTAATCTTGAACTAAATCTTGTTTAACAGATATTACAGCTTGAGTAGTTTTAAGAAAAGTACTATCCCTATCCTTCGAGCTTAACTTCTTGATGAGGGTTTTATTATCAACACCAAAAATTTTCGCTCCAAAATTTGGTGGAATCACTAAAGTAGAGATATAATAGTTTTTGAGTTTTAAACTTTTTAATAAGCTATCTGTCTTCACTACACTTCCCGAAAACACCTTCTTATATTTATCCTTCTTTTCACCTTCACTTAAAGAATAAATACTACTTAATTCTTTAAATTCTTTCTGATTATATGGATTACAAAGAATAACTCCACGACAACCCTTTTTTATCAGCAGGTCATAAAGAGGCTTTTTATTAAAGAAAATATCTGAGGTCAAAATCAGAATCGTTTTTTCAGTAAACTCCAATCCTTGAATATATTCACGCGAAGTGTCTTGAACAACAACAATTCCAAATGCTCTATTACTACATATAGTTGATGGAGCCCCGATATAATCCACATTTTCAATACAACTAATTCCTCCAATCTTAACAATTGGTGTTTTTAATCGATGAAAAGAATAGACTATCTTCTGATAATACCCCTCCAGTAAAGGTAAATGCCCAACACTATAATCTTTAAATAGTTTAGAAATATAGTCCGATGCCTTAATAATACCCGCAGAACCAATACCTCTTCCGCCCATCTCAGATGAAGCTAAAGTGTAAACAATCTTTCTAAGATCATCACCATTAATTGTCCCTGATGCATTCAATAGTATGGAGTCCTGAATCTGAGATTTTGATATATTAAACCAAAATAATAGCAGAATTAGCAAGAAGATTCTCTTCATATTATTTATCAATTTAAAATTAAAGATAATTTTTAATTCAAATAAACACGAACTCTCTTAAGAATATTATATAAACAACAAAGTCCATTTTTAATAGCTATCGAATTGAATAACTCCTTTTAACTTTCATCTTTTCACTTCTCTCTGACTTTTTTTTTCTTACTTTTGCTTGATTTATTTGAAAAAGGATTATTCAGATTTTAAAGAGAATAGCGATGACAATTTCTTATAGCTGGCTTAAAGAGTACATAAAGGTTGATATTAAACCCGAAAAGGTTGCTGAAATACTTACCTCCATTGGACTTGAGGTTGAAAATTTTGAAAAACATCAAGCCGTAAAAGGTGGTCTTGAAGGTATTATAATCGGTGAAGTGCTTACCTGCGAGAAGCATCCCGATGCCGATAAACTTAGTAAAACAACAGTTAACATTGGGTTGAGTGAGCCGCTTTATATAGTTTGTGGTGCTCCTAACGTTGCTAAGGGTCAAAAGGTTGCTGTTGCAACAGTTGGAACCAAGTTATACTTCAAAGATGAAGAGATCACAATAAAGAAAGCAAAAATACGAGGGGAACTCTCTGAGGGGATGATCTGTGCAGAGGATGAACTAGGCCTTGGTGCATCGCATGCTGGAATTATGGTTCTTGATCCATCGGCAGTAGTCGGTACCCCTGCAAAGGAGTATTTCAAAATGGAGGATGATTATATCTTCGAGATTGGCCTTACCCCTAATCGTATTGATGCGGCATCGCACTTTGGTGCTGCCCGCGACTTGGCTGCATACCTTAACCTCGAGAATCCAACAAAAGCGGTTTTACCTTCGGTAGATTCATTCAAGATCGATAACAATAAGCTGCATATCCCTGTCGAAGTAGTTAACCCTGAATTGTGCCCTCGATATTCAGGTATCACCATATCAAATATCAAGGTTGGGCCATCACCTGAATGGCTTCAGAAACGACTTAAATCAATCGGGTTAAATCCGATCAACAATGTGGTTGACGTTACCAATTTTGTTCTACATGAAATAGGACAGCCGCTCCACGCTTTCGATGCTGATGCAATTACTGGTAATAAAGTAGTTGTTAAAACATTAAAGGAGGGAACTCCATTCGTAACCTTAGATAGCAATGAGCGCAAGCTCTCATCGGAGGATTTGATGATATGCAATACTGAACAGGGTATGTGTATTGCCGGTGTTTTTGGAGGTTTAAAATCGGGCGTTTCCGATTCAACCACCAATATTTTCATAGAGAGCGCATGCTTTAACTCTGTTTCAATCCGCAAAACAGCCCGTCGGTATGGCTTAAGCACCGATGCTTCGTTCCGATTTGAGCGCGGAACTGATCCTAATATCACTATCTGGGCGCTAAAGCGCGCAGCAATGCTGATCAAAGAGGTTGCTGGAGGTGAGATATCATCAGAGATTGTTGATGTTTACCCGAAACCAGTTGATGATTTCAGGGTTGAGTACAACCTTAAAAGAACCACAACCTTTATTGGCAAGGAGATTCCTGTAAGCACAATTAAGAAGATTCTTGAGGGTCTTGAGATAAAAATCATTAAGGAGGATAGTGAAAATTTGCTACTCGCTGTACCACCATACCGTGTGGATGTTCAGCGTGAGGCTGACGTTGTTGAGGATGTGCTCCGCATTTATGGGTACAACAACGTTGAATTCTCTGAGAAGGTGAATAGCACGTTAAGTTTCTCGAAAAAGCCCGATACCCATCAAATCATCAACCTCGTATCGGATTACCTTACGTCGAATGGGTTTAACGAAACGATGTGCAACTCGTTAACCAAGTCATCGTACTACAAAGACCTTAATACGTTCCCCGCTGCTAACACGGTTCTGATTATGAACCCTCTAAGCAACGACCTAAGCGGCATGCGCCAAACGTTACTTTTCGGAGGGTTGGAATCAGTACAACGAAATATCAACCATCGAAACCTTAACCTCAAGCTCTACGAGTTTGGCAACTGCTATAAGTTTGTTCCCGATGCCGACCGCTCCAA
>JAYTVX010000232.1:0-2972 GCA_043743775.1 Bacteroidales bacterium
AAATCAATTTCGTCCGAGGGTCTTGTATTGTTAGGTGTTTGATTATCCATTTCGTTAAATTTTTTACGAAAATACTAATTTATTGGTTAAATAAACAAGCAATATCGATGTTTTGACAAAATATTAGAACACTTTTTTAAAAAAAATGAAAATGTTGTTTCACATTTCATTGACAATATATCAATGATGAGTAAATAAAAAACACTGGAGTGAAAAAATCAAATTACTTTAAAAATCCGATTCGAATGTATCAAAAACGCAATACTGAGAAACTGTTTAAATTTAATCCATTTAGATGCTAAACGAGTGTGATTCGACCATTGCGTGATGGGTTTCTCCCTTTTTTAGGGGGGGGGGACAAGAGGGTAAATTTAGGGTCGCTGTGCTAGGGCTGAATTTACCTCCCCTGCCCCTCCTTAAAAAAGGAGGGGATACGCTTTTTCAAAGCCTATTAAAAATTGGAGTAGATATAAACAGTTAGTATCTTTTGTAAAATTTAAACAGGTTCTGAATGATCGACAGATAAGCAAACTTTAAAATATTTACCTAACTTTGAGAATCATTATCACTAAGAACAATGCCAAAAATATCAGCTGTAATAATCACCTTCAACGAGCAAAATCTGATTGAACGATGCATTCGATCGGTTATGGCAATTGCCGATGATATCGTTGTTATAGATTCGTTCTCCACTGATCGTACCGAAGAGATCTGTAAAAGCCTTGGAGTAAAATTTATCCAGCACCCCTTTGAGGGTTACCGCGAACAGAAAAATCTTGCAGTTCAACATGCTCAATTCGATTACATCCTCTCCTTGGATGCTGACGAAGCCCTATCCGTTGAATTAAAGGATTCTATACTTCAGGTCAAGGAGAATTGGAAGTACGATGCTTACCAGTTTAACAGGTTTAATAATTATTGTGGGCAGTGGATATACCATTCTAACTGGTATCCCGATAAAAAGATCAGGCTCTTTGACCGTAGGAAAGGAGCATGGGGTGGCTTGAATATTCACGAAACTGTGAAAATGCAAAAAGGGGCTAGTATTGGTTACCTAAAGGGAGATCTGCTGCATTGGACTCTTACATCATACGAAGAGCATATGGAGAAAGCAAATCGGTTTTCGACTATTGCTGCACGAGAATACTATAATCACGGTAAAAAAGCTTCGATTTTCAAGATCCTATTCAATACGAGCTGGCGTTTTTTTAGAGCCTATATTATAAAACTTGGATTTTTAGATGGCTACAAAGGCTTTGTTCTTTGCTCCTTCTCAGCATATACAAGTTTTCTTAAATACATCAAGCTCCGTCAGCTACATCTAAACGATAAAGAGGAACAAAAGAGTAAGCGAAAAGTGAAAGAAGTTAACATTGCACAATAAAGCCAGGAATCAATGAAAATAGTAATTCTCGCTGCAGGAATCGGCTCCCGACTTGGGAATCCACTACCAAAACCGTTAACTACCCTTAAAAGTGGCAAAACGATTATGCAACAGCAGATCGATAATCTTACGACTTACTTTGAGATTGATAATATCAATATAGTAGTTGGTTTTAAGAAAGAGTTGATTATGGAGGGATTTCCTGATATCACCTTCATTTACAACCAAAACTTCGATCAAACCAATACCTCAAAAAGTTTACTTAAGTCGCTTAAGAAGAATCACAGGGAATCCGTTCTCTGGCTAAATGGCGATGTTGTGTTTGATTCCGAAATTATCAACCTATTAATGCCAAGTATACTCGCGAACAAATCCTTTGTATGCGTTAACAACTCGAAGGTTGGCGAGGAAGAGGTAAAATATCTACTTGACCATAAAGGCTTTATTAAAGAGCTATCAAAAAAAGTTGTAGGTGCTGCAGGAGAAGCAGTAGGTATCAATTTTATAAGCAGTAAAGATATAAGCACATTTATAACTCGCCTTGAGGAGTGTAAGGATAACGATTACTTTGAAAGGGGTATTGAACTTGCCATTGAGAAGGATGGTATGAAGGTTCATGCTATTGATATTTCTAAATTTCGTTGCATGGAGATCGACTTCAAGGAGGATCTTGACAATGCAAATAAGATTTTTTAATTCTTCCAATGAAAGCAATCCTCTTTTGCATAAACCCTTACGCATTTGGCATTCTTAAGCCTTTGCATGATGAACTATGCAAACAAGCTAACGAGGTATTATGGTACATACCCCAACATTTACAATCAGCATTTCCTTTTGGTAATGAGGCAAGGATAACTGGAACTATCAAAGATCTTTCCGATTTTAAAAGCGATGCTATTTTTGTACCTGGGAATGAAGTACCTCACTATCTAAGAGGCGTTAAAGTTCAAGTTTTTCATGGTTTAGCAGGCGAAAAGAAAGGTCATTTTAGAATTCGTAACTATTTTGATTTATACCTAACCCAAGGGCCATACTTTACCAAACGATTCCAAGAGCTATCGGATAAATACAAAGATTTTGAAGTTGCCGAGACGGGATGGTGTAAACTCGATACACTTTATCAGAATCATAATCTTCTTAAAGCAGAACGGGATAAACTTCTCGTTGAGCATGGAAAAAAAAATCTAGTACTCTTCGCCCCTACCTTTTCACCTGCGCTAACTTGTTCTGTTAAAGCTAAAGAGGAAATCTTTAAAATAGCTGATCATGAAGATGTTTTTCTGCTTATAAAATTTCACGATCTAATGAATCCTCAGGTTGCTGATGAGTATAAAGAGTTAGCTGATTTAAGAAATAATGTTCAGGTTGTTACCGACAAAAATATTCTTAAGTATATGATCATGTCGGACTTTATGATTAGCGATACATCATCGGTTGTTTATGAGTTCATCCTTTTAAACAAGCCGGTTATCACCATTGACTCTCATTCAGAAAACATAAACTGGTGCAACATTCCCAATCATCTCAACCTTTACGAAGTCTTTAACAGGGAGATAAAAGATGATAACTACAAGAGTGCAAGACAAAA
>JAYTVX010000233.1:0-2127 GCA_043743775.1 Bacteroidales bacterium
TCTTTAAAACTAATATTTACAAGGCTTTATATCAACAAGACAAAGAACTTTTTAACAACTATAATGATTTCATCTTAACTAGCAACTTGAATTAATTAATTGTAGCGTATATACTGAATTTATATAAATTGATAGATAAACTGTGCCAGATAACTCAGAATCAAATCTAACGTGCAATAATTAACAACTTATTTTAAACTTTCAAATGGTTTCTTCTCTAAATTCAATCTTACTGACTCCAAAAAAAAAGCCGCTAACCTTTTGTCAACGGCTAATTTTCTAATAAATAGATACTGTACAGCTAAATCATTTTTACTTTATTAAACCAAGCCCTTCCTTAGCGCTAACATCTTCAGGATTGAAAAGTAAGGCTTTATTAAAAAGTGTTTTGGCTTCGCGAGTTTTACCAAGTCTTAAGTTTGTCCAAGCAAACATTAACACGCTATCGTGATCCCAAGGGTAAAGGTTAACAACCTTCTCGAGGTACTGGTAAGCCAATTTATAATCCTTCCTTTCGTAAGAAATAATACCCATGCGGTAGAGAGTTTGCGTGTTATTTGGATCGATGGAAAGGATTTTATTGTAATTCGAAATAACTAAATCCCAGTTTCCCATTGCAGAAGCAGGTAATGCTATACCCAATCGAGGCTCAATGGCATATGGCATTAATTCAATGGCCTTATTATAGTATCCCATCGATTCGGTGAATTGACCCTGCATATAGGTTAACCATCCCAATCTTAAGTTAATCTCATAGGAGTTTGCATTGTAATATGCCTTAAGAACATTAACGGCTTCAGCATATTTACCTTCTTTCTCCTTAGCGTAGCTGTCGCTAAATGCAGTAATGAGTTTCACCTGATCCTGCGATATTGATAGGTAGACTGAAAATATTAAAACTGTCAGCAATATCATTTTTTTCATAACTTCTAATTTTTAAAGGTTAGTTTAATTGAACATCCGTATGAGTTTAGGCTTAATTTATCATATCTTGAATAGGCATTAAGATCCCAAGAATAAAAATGATTCAAGCTGTAGTAAGGAGATAGGGTGATGCCAAATTTTCTCCCAAGTAGAAAAATCAAATTCCCGTATGCTGTTGTTGCAGGTATCTGATAAGAGTTATTCATCGATAGTCCCTGATTCCTTGCATAAAGGAATGAATTACCTATAGCAATACCTGATTCGAGCCAGAGAAACTTTAATACTTTTACACCTACTTCTTGATTTGCTTGGTATGTTTCACCCCAGTGCTTATCGGTTTGGTACATCCCTCCAGTTGTAAAATAAAGGTTTAGATTTCCAAAAGGTAAGTAAGTTAAATATCCTTCTCCCCTGATCTGAGAGGAACTAGCAAAATTGCTAAACGAAGCATTAATTCCAGTTCTAATCTTCCCTCCATTTCGTGAAAGGCCAGCACCGCCCAAATATTCTGTTTTAATCTTCATTCTCGATCGTCCATTTCCTTGTTGTGAAGACCCATCAGTATAAAAGGCTAAGTGTCCAAACCCCGAAAACTCCCAGCCCGGTAATATATATCCGGTTAACTTGATGTAAAGCTGATTCTGGGTATAGTCAAGGTTTCCTCCTGTTGTAAGAGTACTTGAGTAAACTGTTCCAGATTTTCGAAAGTTTGAGTACGCAAAATTTCCTTTAAAATAAGGTGAAAAGTAGTATTCAAAACCTGTATTGATACTCAAACTGCTTTTTACTGCTTCGTAGTAATCACTCCTTGTATCGTAAAGTGTTACATCGTAACCAGAGGCCGATGAGCTTAAATAGAGTTCTTGCAGTTTATGATTGTTTATCGACTTTAATGTATTATTTCTTTTCTCCCATGGAATTGATTCAAGGTAGAGATTTGCATCATTTCTTCTGCCTAAATACAGATAGCTGTAATAAATAAATTCATTAGAAATTGTATCCCAAGAATTAAACTGAATCGCTTTTTTGAAATGTTTTATAGCGCTTGAATATCGTTGATTACTAAATCCAAGCATTCCAAGTCGTATACGAAGGTAATAGTAATCTATTCCTTGTAACAGCATCTTATCGCCTGTTTTTTTAAGATTTTTATAATCCCCTTTTAGGTAATAATCATAGGTTTGCTTATCGAGAGTTATAAAG
>JAYTVX010000234.1:0-6878 GCA_043743775.1 Bacteroidales bacterium
CAACCTTCATTTATCCCTGCCAAACAAAGAATAAGTAAAAGCAATAAAACCTTTTTGTAACTTTGCATGGTGAAAATATTAAAGCAATCAATCTTGAGAACAAAAATAAAACATCTTTTTCAACTTATTATTTTATCGGGACTAATGTTTAGCTGCGCTAAAACACAGGATCAGATTGTCCCTTATGTTCGGGTTAACATTGTCTTTAGCCCTGATCTTCCTCAGTTTTACATGCTTACCTCTCCGGGTAATGCCTATATAAAACCGTATGAAGGATACAATAATAATGGAGTTATTATTTTTCGAAATTCTATGGATGAATTTACAGCTTATGATGCTACTTGCCCTCAGCATATAGATACTAAAACAGCAATTGTTCTAGATGGTGGAGTTGGAAGTGGACAAGCAAAATGCCCTAAGTGTAGTACAATATACTATTTTTATTCTTATGGTTCTGCCTCAAAGGGATTTTCACTGAAACAATACTATGTTACAAAAACTTCTGGTAATTTTTATAGTGTGAGTAATTAGGATGAAGACTGTTAGGCAAAAGGCAAAAAGGCAATAGGAGGAACCATCACTTTGAAATTCGTAAACCCTGAAATGCTGAACGGTTAACTTCCAACTGTCAACTAATGAGTGAGAAACCTACTGCTTCCCAACCGAAAGTTTATCCCCAATCATCCTATTGTTATACTGTTGGATAATAGCCTTCAGCTTTTCCTCCATTTTAGATTCTATTTCGGGGAATTTGCCCATTAGGTTTGTGGTTAGGAGTAAATCAGATTTGTAGTTATATAGGCCCGTCTCCTTGAGACCATCATTGAGGTAGAGGTAATCACCCACCAAAAGTTGGTAGGTAGATGAAGCGTAAGTAATTACAAATGGTTCATCTTGCTTTGAGTCGAAAATATTCCGCCCAAAGGCAATAAATGGTTTATCGTAATTAAGGTAACCTAGTATTGAGGGCATAATATCAATCTGCTCCACCAATTCGGTGGATACACCCTTTATGCTGCCATCAGGTTTGTACATGATGAATGGCCCTGCAAATACACCAAGATTCGTTTTGAATTCTGGGTGGTATGGTTGGTTTGCATGGTCGTTTGTGATTACAAAAAGGGTGCTATCGAACCAAGGCATTTTTGATGCTGTTTCGAAGAATTTCTTCAAGGAGTAATCGGTATAGCCAATGCATTGGTGAATAGGAAGTGTCCCCTTATTGAATTTCCCTTCGTAGCGTGCTGGAACTTTGAACGGATGGTGCGACGAAACTGAGAATATTGCAGCGCAGAAAGGCTGCTTGAACTTATTAAGTTTACCTGCAAAGTATTGGAAAAACTCCTCGTCCCAAACACCCCACATTCCGTCAAAATCCTTGCTGTTAGGGTAATCATCCATCCCATAGTATTCCTTAAAGCCCGCAACATTGGCAAAAGCCTGAAATCCCATGGAACCATTTGGTGCACCATGAAAAAAGGCGGTTTGATACCCTTCGCTTCGAAGGATTGAGGCGATACTATTGATCTTATTTCCCGAATAACCTGTGAGGAAATATGGTTCAACCATCATCGGAATACTCGCTAGTACCGATGGCATAGCGTCAATCGACTTGCGACCATTACAAAAGGAATTACGATACATCAACGCATGAGGTATCAATGAATCAAGAAACGGAGTAAATCCCTCGTACTTCCCGTTATCGAGGGAAGGATTGTAACTTTTAAAATACTCACGACCAAAACTTTCAAGAATGAATATTACAACGTTTTGCTTCTTGAACTTTGATTTAACCTGAGGGGTATGGATTGGGGTGTAAATTTTGCTCAGTTCTTCGTCAGTTTTATAGTAATCAATCTTTTTAAGCGATTTTTTTTGAAGTGTTCGGTAAATGGCAAATGGGGTATTCAGCACAATGGCTGCTTCGAGCGGTTCGCTTACGTATTGCCCTGCATTGCTGAGAGTTATTGGGCGAGTGCTATGCTTAAAGCCACCACGCATACCACCAACCATAAGGGTAGCGAATAGAAGGAGTAGGGCAGTACCATTAATAAAATAAACCAGATGTCCTTTCCAACCTTGAACTGCTTTTGGCTTGTTGATTTTACCGTACGCTAAAACCAGAATGGCTATTAGCACAATCCATATAATTACAACATACCAGTAATCAATCATGAACCGAGGGAGCAATGAACCAAAGTTTGTTTCGTGCTTGAATTCGCTGAAAACAGTTGCTGATGTTCTACGAAGTGAAAACTGAAAATAAATAAAATCGCAGCAATTGGCTAACAGTGCTAAGCCATTTGTGACAAGGAAAAGATACTTCAGGATATTTTGATAGATATTGTTGTACCTAAAAGTAAATGGTAGCAAAAATAGGATGATGTAAACTATGTTTGTGTAGATTACTGCTGTAGTATCGAATGCAAGCCCCCCTCGCATAATTCTCATCATTCCTGCAAAAGTCATGTTTGGGAAATACCCTGAGTTGAAAAGATAGAACAGGATTCGGCATGCTGAGAATAGGAGCATTACGAGTACAAAACGCCAAACAAGAACTAAATAGATATTGTTTCTAGCTCTTAGATCATGAAAATATTGCTTCCAGGCTTCTAGCATAGTTGAAATAATTAGGAGGGATAAATTTATTGAAAATTATGATAGTGTAGTTATATATCATTAAAGTACACCGAAGCGTAATTCTGAAAGAAGTGAAACAATCGAAATGAAACGAGGTCAATCTTTTAGTTTAGATTATGAAACGATTGCCTCGCCCATTATTCGCTGGTAATGACAAAAAGTTCACTTTATTGATATACTCCTTCTAGCTATATCTCTTTCATCAGAACATTTTCCTTTAGCCCATCAATCTTATCGGTAAATACATTGTTGATTTTAAGAATTCTCTGCATCTCGGGTAAATCAGGTTCAATTGATGTTCCGAGGTTATCGAGCGAATTGATTACAAATGCTACTGAGAAATTATCGATATGCTGTGCTGGTTGATATGCAATATTTTTAGATTTACTTTCGATTGTCTCAGAAATGATCTTGCATTGAATCAGATTGTTCAGTAGAACCCTCATTAAACGAACTGGAATTTTAAGATTTATTGAAAGTTCAAGTGTCGTGAGAGGATCTTCCCCTTTCTCAAAGCGTTTAACGATAAAATTTACGATTAGTAAAGATAAGTTTCGCCTTGCATGATTGCTGATAAACTCGGATTCAGATTCGAATTCATACATTTCAACATTCTGGTTAGCAAACGATACCTCAGCACCAAAGAGCACGATTAACCAGCTAACCTGTATCCAAATAAGGAATAATGGCAGCGCAGCGAAGCTACCATAAATGGCATTATACTTTGACATTCCAACTTGGAAATCGATATAAAACCATTGGGTTACTACGAAAGCGGAACCTGCAATGATTCCAGCTATAATCCCCGATTGGTAAGAAACCTTGGTGTTCGGCATTACAATATACATGATGCTAAACAGTATCCATATAAGCAGATAGGGGATAAATTTCAGAATAAACATAATGTACGGGCTGATGTACCCGATTATCTCGATTTGCTTTGCAATGGTGTTGAGTGAAGTAGCAAGGTAAACATTAATACTACCTGCAGCAATAAGTAAAATTGGGGCAATCAACATCATCGAAAGGTAGTCGCTGAACTTACGGCTTAAAGTTCGAGGTTTGTCAATTTTCCAGATATCATTAAACGATGTTTCAATACTGCTTAAAACCTTAGCAACTGAGTAGAATAGTAAAACGACACCAATTCCGGCAATCAGACCTCCTCCAGTTTTTTCTAATAGGGAGTTTGAAAAGGTGAGTAGTTTATTGGCTATTTCTTCTTGTCCCTTGAGGCTTTCCATGAGTTGCTGCTCTAGGTACTTGTCGGCTCCAAATCCTTTGGCGACCCCAAAACCCATTGCAAGAATAGGTACTATCGACATCAGTGTGTAGTATGTTAAGGCCGATGCCCGAATCGTAACCTTGTTTTCGATTGATCCACGAAGCGAAAGGACTACAATCCTTAAATACTTGAATAGGAATTTCATCTTGGGTGGGTACTCTTCAAGCTTTACGCTCCAGAGATCCTTTAGTAGGAATTGCAGAATCTTCATGTAAAAGTGAAGCATCCTTTTGAAAAACCCTTCCTTCTTTGTCATGGCTTTAGGTTTTAAATCAGTGAGACATTAATTTTGTGCAACAAAATTATTTAGTCGAGGGATCTCTAGGTTTTTTTCCCTGCTGCTTTCAGCGATAAGGAAGTAATTTCCTTAGATACCTCGACCGCTTGCGACGAGGTAGTTCATCAATATGCGAATGTAGGGAAAAAAGTTTACTTAACCCCACAAGGGTTTCAACCCCTCGTGGGATTAAGTGTTTAAAAATAAAAAAAACTGCCGAAGCAGCTCTTTTTTGATTAGTACCTGTAGTGATCAGGTTTGTAAGGGCCTTCTGGCTTAACCCCAATATAATCGGCTTGTTTCTTAGTTAACTTGGTTAGTTTAACGCCAATTTGTTCAAGGTGTAGGCGTGCAACCTCCTCGTCGAGATGCTTTGGTAAGCGATAAACATCAACAGCCAAATTCTTTGTCCAAAGTTCAATCTGAGCAAGGGTTTGATTTGTGAAGCTGTTGCTCATCACAAAACTTGGATGGCCTGTAGCACAACCAAGATTCACCAAACGACCTTCTGCGAGGATGAAAATTGAACGACCATCGGGGAAGAAGTATTGATCAACCTGAGGTTTAACATTTACTTTCTTCACGGTTGGCTCATTATTTAGCCTGTCAACGTGTATCTCGTTATCGAAGTGACCAATGTTACAAACAATGGTTTGATCCTTCATCGCCAACATATACTCAAGTGTAATGATATCGCAGTTCCCGGTTGTGGTAACGTAGATATTTCCTTCGTCAAGGGTTTCCTCGATAGGTTTAACCTCGAATCCTTCCATCGCAGCTTGTAGCGCACAGATTGGATCAATTTCAGTAACAATTACCCTAGCACCGTAAGAACGCATGCTGTGAGCGCATCCTTTACCAACATCACCGTAACCACAAACAACCACCACTTTACCAGCAATCATCACATCGGTGGCGCGTTTAATACCATCAGCAAGCGATTCGCGGCAACCATAAAGGTTATCGAATTTACTTTTTGTTACAGAGTCGTTAACATTGATTGCAGGAACTAAGAGTTCACCCTTTTCCTTCATCTGGTATAAACGATGAACACCAGTAGTTGTCTCCTCTGAAACACCCTTAAGATCTTTAACTAGGGTATGCCATTTCTGGTTATCTTCCGATAAGATTTTCTTTAATAGATCAAGTATAACTTGCTCCTCGTGGTTCTCAGCCTTTTTGTTGAGCACACTTGCATCCTTCTCGGCTTTGTAACCAAGATGTACGAATAGGGTAGCATCACCACCATCATCAACAATCAGGGTTGGACCTTTACCACCTGGGAATGAAAGCGCTTGTGCTGTACACCACCAGTACTCCTCAAGAGATTCGCCCTTCCAAGCAAAAACTGGGATCCCTGCTTTTGCAATTGCTGCTGCAGCATGGTCCTGAGTCGAGAAGATATTACAACTAGCCCAACGTACATCAGCACCTAACGCTTTTAGCGTTTCGATTAAAACTGCTGTTTGAATGGTCATGTGCAATGAACCAGTAATACGTGCTCCTTTTAAAGGTTTCGAAGCGGAGTGTCGAGCACGAATAGTCATCAAGCCCGGCATTTCCTTTTCGGCAATGCTAATTTCTTTCCGACCCCAATCAGCAAGCGAAATATCACTTACCTTGTAGGGTATTGATTCTACAAGAATTTGTTCCATCTATAATTTTTATTTTGATTATTTACAACTATTCTGAACGAGGCAAAGTTATGAAATAGTTTTCGAAATTGTTTGAATTGTAAGCGTTAAGAATCTCGGAGATGTTCTTCTTGTCAATTTCAAGCTGTGCTTTCAGGTGTTCTATATCTGGGAACCTCTTCTCATCCCTGATTCGTTCAATCAATGCTATGTCAATTCTACTATTGTAGATATCTTCGTTAAAGTTAAAGATATGAACCTCGATTGTTAATTGCTGTGTTTTATCAACAGTTGGTCGAATGCCTATATTCATCATTCCCTTTTCAATCTTACCATTGCTATTTAACAGTACAGCATATACCCCATTGGCTGGTATGAGTTTTAGCGGATCGATGGGTCTGATGTTCGCGGTTGGAAATCCTATTTTGCGACCGATTTGAGAGCCCAATTCAATTGTGCCTGTTAGTAGGTAGGGGTAACCAAGCATTACATTAGCTTTTTCCAATTCACCATTTCTAAGCGCTTCTCGAATTTTGGTTGAACTGACGTTGGTTTCGTTCTGCTCAATAATCTCAATTTCTTCGAAAGTGAACCCAAATTTTGAAGAGAATTTTTTGAGAGTCTCGAAATTCCCCTCAGCATTGTGCCCAAAACGGTGATCTTTCCCAATAATTAGATGTTTAACATGGTATGATTTGACAATAAAATTCAAGAACTCTTCAGCCGACATATGAGCAATTGAGGATTTGAACTCCAGTATAATAAAGAAATCAAACCCAAGACGGGAAAATATCTTGGTCTTCTCGTTTAGGGTTGTTAAAAATCTTAACTTATGAGGATCCTTGTTTAGTGTTAATCGGGGATGTGGCCAAAAAGTTAAAGCAGCAGAACTAAGATTTAATTCCTTTGATCGTTTAATTACCAAATCGGTGAGCGCCCTATGACCTCGGTGGACACCATCGAAAAAACCCATTGTAAGTACAACGGTTTTTCCTTCGAGCTGATCTGCTTTTTGAACAATAATCATTTAACGAAATGCGTA
>JAYTVX010000235.1:0-5717 GCA_043743775.1 Bacteroidales bacterium
CAATAGATACTTGATCAGATAATAAGATGTTATGGAATGAAAAACTTACTGAAAAAACAGAAATTAATTATTTTCAACTTCCTCCGGTTCAATGTGGATATGCACCTCGCACCTTTCTATAACGTTTATAATTTCATGCTCCACATCATGGGAAATTTGATGAGCCTTTTCGATAGTGATTCCAGGGGTAACATGGATATTAATTTCAACAAGGGTTTCGGCACCCATCGTTCGAACCCGGAGGTCGTGAAAACGTGTTATGCCTTTTGCAGATTTAAGCACTTCTTCAATCTTTGAAACCGCTTCCTCTGGAGTTTTATCCAACAGGGCATCAATCGAGCGTTTTCCAAGTTTATAGGATACGTAAATTACAATTAGCGCAACGAATAATGCTGCAATGGCATCGGCAGATATGAAACCAAAATTTGCGCAGATTAAGCCCAGAAGAACCACCGAGGAACTCCAGATATCGGTTGAGAAATGCAATGCATCCGCTTCAAGAGCTTGACTATTGTGCTTTTTAGCAACCCGTGAAAGGGCTCTTGAGCGGGTAAAATCAATGACTATAGAAACGATTACGACAGCGTAGCTCCAGAAGGTAACCTTAATCATCTGTCCGCCTGTGGTCAACCTCGAGATAGCTTCGTTGATAATCCAGAAACAGGTAATAAATAGCAGAAGTGTTTCAACCAAAGCCGATAGGTTTTCAACCTTGCCATGCCCGTAGTTATGGGTCTTGTCTGCCGGTTTATCGGATACCCTTACAGCAAAGAGGGTAATTAAAGCAGCCACTAAGTCTAATCCAGAGTGAAGAGCCTCAGATAGAATCCCCAAACTGTTGGTAAGAAGTCCAACAATAAGTTTAAACGATGTTAAAAGGATTGCTGCAAGTACAGAATAAAAAGCTACTCTGCTTTTTTCTTCTTTAAGGTTGATGAGTTGGAACATGCTTTGCTACCAGTTTACTTGAAGTTATAAAAATAGGGATAAACCTGTAGAGTAGCAAATCATAAAACGGAATTACTAAAAAACCAAAACTATTTCTCCTCCTGTTTCTTAATTTTTCCACTGTGTTTTAAGACCTTAGCATCGATATAGAAGACTATCTCCTCGGCGATATTGCTGCAATGATCGCCAATCCTTTCAATTTTACGGATGATGCTGTGCATGTTGAGCGCTTCATCGATCTCATCGGGATGCTTTCGGATATAATCGGCAATGATTTTATTGGATTGCCTGTGAATATCATCCAGAAATTCATCGTGAGAGAAGATGCTAACAGCCATCCTTGAATTTTCATTCTCAAAGGCTCTCTTGGCATCGGTTAGCATTTCGATAGCGTTCTTTATCAGATCGTCGAACTGGGAAACCTTTAGTAGTTCTGGGTTTAGGCTCTCCTTAGGGCATCTTTTGATAAACTTTGCAATTCCACGGGCAAAGTCACCAATCCTTTCCAAATCGGTATTTATCTTTAGAATTGCTAACGTTAACCGAAGGTCGGTAGCAACAGGATTATAGAGTGCTATAATATTTTCGCAATCGCGATCGAGTCTTAGCTCGTAGGCATCAACCATCTTTTCCCTAAATGCGATTTCGGCTGCAGCACCCTTATCGTAATTCATAAGGGCTTCGCGGGATGTTTCAACCTGCGAAATCACTAGCGACCACATTTCGAATAGTTGCTGTTTTAGCTTAATAAGCTCGGTATCTAGGTGGGTCATAAGTTCATGTTTTAGGTAATATATTTTGAAAATCAAAGGTATCAATTATAGATAAAAGTACTTAAAGTTTAGAGTACTTCAAGTGCCTAGAGTACTTCGATCTTAACTTTAGGCACTCTAAACACTCCAAACTTCTTTATCCAAATCTCCCCGTAATATAGTTTTCGGTATGTTTGAGCTTAGGTTTAGTGAAAATTTCAACCGTTGTACCATATTCAACCAATTCGCCAAGGTAAAAGAATGCAGTGTAATCGCTAACCCTTGAAGCTTGCTGCATATTGTGGGTTACTATTACAATGGTGTACTCCTTCTTTAATTCATGAATAAGCTCCTCAATTTTAGCCGTTGATAAAGGGTCTAGCGCTGATGCGGGCTCATCCATAAGTATTACAGATGGGGATATGGCCAATGCTCGGGCAATGCATAATCGTTGCTGCTGTCCACCGGAGAGCTCAAAGGCCGATTTATTCAGCTTATCCGAGACCTCATTCCAGAGTGCGGACTGCTTGAGCGAATGCACAACCTTATCCTCTATAAACGATTTGTTTTTTTCACCATTCACTCTGAGCCCGTAAGCAACATTCTCGAATATGCTTTTTGGGAAAGGGTTTGGTTTTTGAAAAACCATCCCAACCTTCATACGGAGCTCATCAACATTGAGGCCATTGCCATATATGTCTTGGCCATCAACAAGAATCTGTCCTTTTATTTTAACCGTATCAATAAGGTCGTTCATTCGGTTGAATAGCCTAAGGTATGTCGATTTACCGCAACCCGAAGGGCCGATTAAGGCCGTAACAGTATTCTCCTCCATCTGCATGGAGATGTTTTTAAGCGCATGAAAATCGCCGTAAAATAGGTTGGCATCTATAGTTTCTATCTTTGCCATGTTTAGTTCATTTTAACTTTTTTGCTGAAATATCTACGGAGCGCATTTGCCAGTAGGTTCAGAATTAATACAATCATAATCAGTACAAGTGCGGTACCGTATGCCATTGGCCGTGACTCTTCCATATTTGTTCCACTCGTTGCTAAAACGTAAAGGTGATATGGCAAAGCCATTACCTGGTCGAAAATGCTGTGGGGCAATTTGGGTAGAAAGTAAGCTGCAACGGTGAATAGGATAGGGGCCGTTTCTCCTGAAACGCGTCCAATTGAAAGGATTAAACCAGTAATAATATTTGGATACGCAATTGGAAGTGTTACCCTGCTGATGGTTTGTAGTTTAGATGCACCCAATGCATAGCTCCCTTGTCGGAACGAGTTATCCACAGATTTCAGAGCTTCCTCGGTTGTGCGGATAACCACCGGAAGGGTCATCAATCCGAGGGTAAGTGACCCTGCTATTATTGAATCGCCGAATCCAAGGGTGTTCACAAAAAGCGACATCCCGAATAATCCGAATACAATGGAAGGGATACCTGCAAGGTTATTGGTCATCAATCGGATAAACCGAACAACCTTACCATTGGTAGCGTACTCATTGATGTAGATACCCGAAAGCACTCCGATAGGAAAGCTGAAAAGCATACTGCCCCCGATTAGATAAAGAGTTCCAATAATTGCAGGGTAGATACCACCTTTGGTCATCCCATCCTCGGGCATCTTGGTGATAAAATCCCAGCTGATTACTGATATCCCCTTTATTGCTATGAATCCAAGGATAACAAAAAGAATACCTACAACAAATATGCTCATAGCCCGGAATAGCCCAAAGGCAATTCGCTCGCTTCGTCGTTTGCTCCTCTCAATCCTTCTTCTTTTCTCTAATTCCATGTTCTGAATTACCTTTTTGCCAGTTTATTCCTCGATGAAATGTACTCAACGGTTAGGTTGATAATGAGTGTAATAATAAATAGGATACTCCCGAGGATAAATAGCGCCTGGTAGTGAAGCCCTCCCTGAGATGATTCTCCAAGCTCTGCTGCAATAGTCGCAGGGATTGTTCGCACCGGTTCAAGAAATGAATGTGGAATTACTGCAGCATTTCCCGTAACCATTAGCACGGCCATTGTTTCACCCACAGCTCTACCTATTCCTAGAATAGCCGCCGCAGTGATCCCAGAGATAGAGTATGGAATTACAATCCTATAGATTGTTTGCCAGTGACTTGCTCCAAGTGCTAAGCTTGCCTCCTTCATCGAACGGGGAGTGGTTCTTAAAGAATCCTCGGCAATGGTTATGATTGTTGGCAAAGCCATAATGGCGAGGATTATACTACCTGCCAATGCAGTTTCGCCAACTGGAAGATTAAAAACACTTTGAATTAAGGGTACAATAACAACTAAACCAAAGAAACCATAGACTACAGAAGGGATACCAGCCAGCAATTCGATGATAGGTTTAAGAATATTTCGAATTTTTGGGTTTGCTATTTCAGCCATATAAATGGCTACGGCTAATCCTAAAGGGAGCGAGAGTAAAATTGCTCCAAGGCTAACCCAAAGCGTACCAAGAAGTAAAGGCAGAACGCCGAATTGTGCAGAAGGTTCTGCTGTAGGATACCATTCCTTACCTAAAAGAAATTCTTTGGGTGAAATGTTAACAGGTTCAATGACCTTCCCCTTGAAATCACTTTTGATATATGATCGGGGTACAAAGGCCACAATTCCGCTGATACTGTCAACTATATTACTAATGCAATTTGGAAGATTTTCAAGTTTCTCGCCAACCTGAGTTTCGGTATAGTACGTATTGATATCATCCAGATGAAAAAGGATAATCGTATCCTTTTTGCCATCAACCTTATCCCAGTTGGTTATCTCCTGATCAAAAATCTGCTTAACCAGTTTCGCATCGATTTTGGTTATCGGATTATTTTTATTTACAGCAATTACAAAACCTTCGGAAACTGGGCTTCGGTTAAAAAGACCAAGACCCTCCTTGAAAAGAAAGATCACGATTAGAATAACTGCAAGGCTTGTAATGCTCCCGCTCAACGCAAGGATACCTTCGATTATCTTCTCAAATAGCTTTTTATGGAAAGGTTTTGTCATTATTATTTGAATTATTGAATAGCCTTTGTAAAGTCCGAATCCCCTCCTTTTTTAAGGAGGGGTAGGGGAGGTAAATTTGCAATTCTAAAGTATTTATAAAGGAACGTAACCAACTTGTTCTACTATTTTTTGACCCTCAGATGATAGTACAAAATCGAGATAAGGTTTTACTTTGCTTTCAACTTTTGTACTGTAGTAGTAGTAAAGAGGGCGGATAATCGGATAGGTTTTATTCTTAGCAGTAACCATCGATGGTTCAATAAAGGTTTTACCCTTATCGTATGAAACCTTTAGGGCTTTCACATCCTTATCGAGGTAGGCTAAGCCGACATATCCAATTGCACCTGCTGTTTGGCTGACGCTCTGAATAATTGCGCCTGTTGCGGGCATACTTAGCACATCGTTGGCAAAGTTCTTTCTATTCATTACATGCTCCTTGAAAAATTCGTAGGTTCCTGAGCTGGTCTCGCGGGAGTAAACAATAATCTTTGAATCGTTACCACCAACCTCTTTCCAGTTCTTAATCTTTCCTATGAAGATCCCTTCGAGCTGCTCACGGGTAAGCTGGCTAATTCCATTATTGGGATTTACAACAACTGCAAGCGCATCGAATGCTGTAATAATCTCCTTGTAGGTAACACCGGCTTCTTGTAGTTTAATCTTTTCGTCCATCTTAATTTTACGTGATGATTGAGCCAAGTCGGTTGTTCCTTCAATTAGAGCTGCTATACCAACACCGCTTCCGCCACCAGTTACGGTGATTTTAGCACTACTATTAGCTTTCATAAATGATTCTGCCTCTTTCTGTGACAATGGGAGCATCGTGTCGCTACCCTTAATTCGCTGCGCTTGTCCATTGATTGCAAAGGCTAGCGCGATTACTGAAATAATTACTTTTCTCATAGTATCTTGTTTTAAATTAAACTCTTATTAAAATTTATACTGTAGTCTTAATGTGAAAACATTGTCTTTTAAATTGGTTGCATATTTTGCTAGATTG
>JAYTVX010000236.1:0-4927 GCA_043743775.1 Bacteroidales bacterium
ATTTGCCGATAGTATAAGGCTGAGTATTTTCCTAAACAGCTTTGATTCTGTTGCAATATCATCGCTTAGCAATGATATAATCTATAAAATCTATAAGAGTTTCAATAATACCTATAATCAAAAAATTGGTGCTCGTTATAGCGAGATTACCGATAGTTTAATGCTTAACTACAGACTGTATATCAGAGGCTTGAAGGAATTTCAACCAGCAAAGCACTTTTTTCCAGATGCGAACTCAACCTTACGGGTCAGCTACGGAAAAGTTGATGGGTTTTACCCTCAAGAAGCTGTTAAGTACTCATATTTCACAACTCTCGATGGTATTATTGAAAAGGGGAACAAAAAAGTATACGATTATGTTGTCCCCGATAAGCTAAAAAAACTTTACGCCGATAAAAACTATGGTAGATATCAATCCAATAAAACAGTACCTGTTGCCTTTATCGCTACCAACCATACATCTGGAGGCAATTCAGGTAGCCCCGTTCTCAATGGCGAAGGTCAGCTAATTGGTCTTAACTTCGACAGATGCTGGGAGGGCACAATGAGCGATATTATGTATGACCCAAAAATTTGCCGCAATATTACGCTTGATATTCGTTATGCCCTATTTATTATTGATAAGTATGCCGATGCAGGATCATTACTAGAAGAAATGAAGATCGTAAAGTAATTTATACCCATAGTACTTAAAACCAGTTGGTCGATTTTGATCAACTGGTTTTTTTATTGGCTTGAACGTAATAATAATATAAAAGCAACCTATTAAAGATAGTAAAACTACTTTACATCACAATATTATGACAACTTATCAAAATATAAATCATCATACAAACATCAAATATTGTAAATATATTTATGTGTCTTTTTTTATTATATTTATAAAATATTTTACAATGCAATTATTTTAATGAATTATACAATATATAATAAAACGGTAAACGCATCGACCGATAATGTATTAAACAAATACAACGATTGCTTAATTTTAAGACAATCTACTGAACAATTGTATGCGATTTTTAAATCAATTACAGGTATCGATTTTACTAGTTGGAGTAATGATGACATTCATCTTCCATCAGGTAAAGCAATATCTCCAGAGGGAGCAGCCCATTGTCTTCTGGAATTTAAACGTACAACAATTTTTTTGCGTGGTATAAAACAGGCAACCGATTCAAAAATGAGCAATAGCAAGAATAAGGTTAAAATACTCTATGCAGGATGTGGTCCTTATGCTACGTTGATTACACCTTTGCTTCACTACTATTCGGCCGATAGATTAAGGGTTACCCTTTTGGATGTAAATAGCGTATCGTTAAGTTCAGCAGAAAAGCTCATAAATACGCTTGGTTTGGCTGATTATATTGATCAATTTGTTTTAACCGATGCCACAACCTATACCATTGATCGACTCTACGATATTGTTATCTCTGAAACAATGCAAGCAGGGTTAAAAAATGAACCACAGGTAGCAATAACCCAGAATTTGATTCCTCAGTGTAAAGCCGATACCATATTTATCCCTGAGCAAATTACCGTAGATGCCTATTTAAAGAAAAGAGGCATTTGGGATGGGGGGCAACTACTAGAAGAAGGTGGGGAAACAAATCATTTATGTGAACTATTTACTGTAAATAAAGCAAATTTAGATAGCAGCAGCTATCGAAAAGTTGTGACACTGCCACAAACTTTTAATAAACCTTACGACCTTTTGCTTTATACTACCATTAAAGTATTTGGCAACGAGGTTTTAGGATTGAATGATTGTAGTTTAAATATACCCTTAAGGTATTTTGAATTGCGAGATAATTACCCAAAAGCAATTGAGTTTTGGTATAACCAAAGTAACAAACCAAAAATTGAATCTAAAATTTTAGATTATATAACTTAATTACTAACTTAAAACTTTAAGTACTATGGATCCATTTATGGCACAACTTTTACTATGGCCTATGAACTGGGCACCGAGTTACTGGGCACAATGCGATGGTCGCTCGATGAATATCGCTCAAAATTCGGCTTTGTATGCGCTTTTAGGTATCACTTATGGTGGTAATGGGACTACAATTTTTAATTTACCTGATTTCCGGGGAAGAGTACCTATTGGTTTAGGAACACGCCCTGGTACATCAATAAATTATAATATAGCTAATATTGGTGGAAATGAAGCTATGGCATTAACAACGGCTAATTTACCTTCACATACCCACATAGCGGCAGCAACTACAACACCAATTAGTGTAACCATTAAGGCAAGCCCGGCAGGCGGAACAGATAATGTACCAGGAGCAAATGGTTCTACAACATTGGCCGCTTCTATGGCTGGTCGTGCTGCTGGTAGCACTATTTATAACAATCAGGCTCCAACTGTAGCTATGAATACTGCAACTGATATTTCAGGCGGAGTAACCACTGTGGTTAACTCAACCGTAGGTAATAGTGCTGCATTTGATAACCGTATGCCTTACCTAGCAGTAAATTTCATTATTGCATTAAGCGGAATTTTTCCAACCAGAGACTAAAAGTCTAATGATAGAGGCTATCCAAAGTATCTTTTTGGATAGCCTTTAAATTCTAAAATCGTATGCTTCATAACCAGCCAATTAAGATAGGTTTTTTAACACCTTATTCATCAATTTATCCCACATTAACACCTAGTATTGTTAATGGCTTTTATTGTTCAATGCCAGAACAATACCAGAATATGTTTCGTTTTTATCCAGAATACATAAAACAGGGTGGTGGAAATGTTGTAAAAGAAGCGGTTCAAAAATTGTTACAGTTTGACAATGTTGATATTGTCTCAGGGATGATAAGTTACCAAAAAGTGCCTGAGTTGGCGCCAATTATCGAAAGCAGGAAAAAACTTGCATTCTTTTTCGATATGGGAGAATACATACCATACACTCAACATATTTCTAATAATCTTTTTTTCAACAGCTTTCAGCTATGGCAATCGGAATACTCTCTTGGATTCTGGGCGCATAAAGAATTTGGCGATAAAGGTGCAGTTATAATGCCTTTATACGATGCGGGTTACCACCTTCATAGTGCCTTTAGGCAGGGGACGGTATCAGCAGGTTCTCAATTGATTGACTATCATATACTACCTTACATAGAAGGAAAATCGCAGGTTAAGGGGCAGCTGAACCAATTTTTTGAAAAATTTAAGAATGATCCACCTTCGTATATCCACGCTTTGTTTTGTGGTACAGAGGCTATTGATTTTTTGACTGAATTCCATCAATCGGGATTGGCCGGTAGTATTCCTTTAATTATTAGTGCTCATATGGCATCCGAGGAATTATTGGAATTGATTAGCAACCTGAATATAAATATGTATTCAGCATCATTATGGAATTATAATTCACAGGATGATCTAAATATTCGCTTTAAGCAACAGTACACATCGCATACAAGTGCAAAAGCTGATCTGTTTTCGTTACTTGGTTACGAAATGGGTACGCTTTTTTATCAGTTGATTCCAGATTTTATCAAACGTGATTGGAATGCAGTGATCAAAAACATGAAGAATGAAACCGTAAAATCGCCGAGAGGTGAGCGAAATTTTTTTCTGGATTCCAATTATTCTACCCCAATCATCGACATTGAAAAAATTGAAATAGGAAATAATATTGTCCGAAAAATGGTAATCGGACAGGGACGTTCTTTGAAATATAACCATGAAATCTTTAACGAAATACACAGTGAATGTATTACAGGCTGGCAAAACCCGTACTTGTGTGTTTAGCTAAATCAAACTTAAGGCATAATTATTACCATATTATAAGTAATAATTATTCCAAATACTAGAACGTAAAAAGTTCAAAATATAAACAATACCTTATGAAGTAGAGTTACACTTCAAGGTTTTTTAGTTGAGGATTGGAACGCTGATAAAGCAAATATAAACAACATTGATTTACGAAGATTTCATTTTTATTATCCGTTAGTTATTTTCTTTATCTTTACTTAAAATTAGATAGATCCGTTTTGTTTTTAAATATTTCAAAACAAAAGTAAATAAATCCATTAATAAAAATAACATATGAAAAAAATGCTACTCAGGATTTACTTATTGCTAACATTATTACTAGCAATAACGACCATCGAAGGCTTTGCAACGCCGCAATACATTCAAGTAAGTGGAATTACGAACCCTGCCGCTGCAAATGGGATTTACACCAAAGCAGGAACATTTAGAGCAGATCTTACTGGATATGCATCTACAGGTATTTATTATGACTATTGGACCTATACAAATGGAGGAACTACCTATTCCCTTTATTTGCATCAGTACAATGCAAGTGGATATTATTGGAATATAGATAATGATATGGTAGATTCAGAGGTTCTATTCTATAACTCTGATAATGGGGGTAGTGGCTATACGGTTAATGCAGCAAATGCTCCAATAGGAGCACCAGTTTCACCCGATTTAGTTTCTGGATGGGAGTATACTTATGGTACTGGAGTCGGTAATCCAATAGTAACAATTCCTGCATCTTCCCCAACGGTTACCACAACAGCTGCTTCATCTATTTCCTCAACTTCTGCAACATTAGGTGGTAATGTAACAGCAGATGGTGGTGCAACGGTTACCGGACGAGGTGTTGCTTATTCAACATCCGATAATACTCCGACTATTGCAGAAGGTGCAACACAGGTTACCATTGGTTCTGGCACCGGGAGCTTTGGCCAATCCGTAAGCTCGTTAACTCCAGGTACAACTTACTATTTTAATGCTTATGCGACAAACTCAGCTGGTACAAGTTATGGTACGGCAACTAGTTTTATTACTTTAACTGCTAACAATGCTCCCACAAACATCGCCTTGTCAGCGAGCGCTATCAACGAGAACGTAGCGGCGAACTCCACGGTTGGCACCCTGAGCTCCACCGATCCCGATGCTATCAACACCTTT
>JAYTVX010000237.1:0-4782 GCA_043743775.1 Bacteroidales bacterium
TGCAACCATCGATCAAGCGGTTGTTCATTTTATAGGCTCTGTCGATACTAATGACATGGTTCTCTCCGATAAACCTATCGATTTATCCAATGAGCTGCTCCAGAATCTGCTTCGGGACTATTTCATTTCTCCGTTTAAGAAACCGAGTTTCTTCTCGTTTAAGCATGAAAGTTCTCTTTCATTGAATGAGATCTATAGCTTTGTTTCTGACCTTTTCGATGAGGGTAAATCACTGATGGAAGTATCTTGCGATATTGCAAGGCACTTGAAGCATGTTACCAATCACCAGAATATAAAGGAGGGTGAATTGTATATTGTATCGATCCTTGGGTGTGTTATTGATGGTGAGATAGCCGATGCCATAGGTATTTTTAAGGCTGAAACGAAGGATAAATTTTTAAAGGTTTCGCGAACCAATTCTTCAATAAATATAAGCTGTGAGTTTGGTACAAACACCAAGCATCTTGATAAGGGTTGTCTTATTTTCAATACCGAGAAGGATCTAGGGTATAAGGTTTGTGTGATTGACAATACCAATAAGGAGGAGGCGAAGTACTGGGTGGATCACTTTTTACAGGTTAAAATGCGCGATGTTAATTTTTACCAAACAAAAGCTGCTATCGATCTTTGCAAAGGGTTTGTTGAGGATGTAATTAACCCGTTGAATAACTTTCCGAAGCTGCAACAAGCGGATATGCTCACAAAAACAAGAGATTTTTTTAATAACAACGAGGTTTTTGATCAGGATGAGTTCGAAACCAAAGTCATTAAACAACCCGAGGTTATTGAAACTTTTCAGGAGTATAAGAAGAGCTATGAGACTGAGATGGGTTACAATCTACCCAGTGAGTTTAAAATTTCGGTTGATGCAACAAAGCAGGCTCAAAAATTATTCAAGAGCGCAATTAAACTCGACAAAAACTTCCATATCTATATACATGGAGATAGGGAGCTTATAGAATCGGGATTTGACAAAGAGAAGAGGATGAAATTTTATAAAATGTTTTACGATAAGGAGAGTTAAAGCAATGTGTAAGTCATGAACTTTGAGTTCAGCATCAAATTAGACATATGCTGATTATATATCTAAATTTGAAAATAAAAAAAGTAACTTTTATGTATAGTCTATTCGAAAGTCTTAAAGATGAAAAGATTTGTTTAGCATATTTTGGTGTCTTTTCCGATAGCATTACATTAAGGCTTATAGACCTTAGTGAATCTTATATCTCTAAGAATGAGAATTTTGCTAAAATTTCTAAAAAAGCATCTCTACTTATTATAGAAAGTTTTCAGAACATAATCCGACATGGAATTATTGAGAAAAATAATATTTCTGAAATTCAATACAATAAAGACTTTTATCAGATTAGCATTTTAGATGACAGAATTGCTATTACTTCGGCAAATGTGATCGAAGATAAAATGATTGAGAGTTTAAATCAGCAGATTGATTATATCAATTCACTTGATATCAAAGAACTAAAATCGTTTCAACAAGAAACTCTATTTCATGGATCTTTATCCGGAAAAGGTGGGGCAGGGTTAGGATTAATTGAAATGGTTCGAAAATCAGGTTTGCCACTCAAAAAGACTTTTATTCCTCTTACCGAAGGATTTTCACTACTTCTATTAGGTGTTGAAATTTCTATAAGTTCAGATTATAAAGAACATAGAGTAAATATTAAATCAACAAAAGCTATTTACAAGAAATTAGCTGAAGATGGTGTGCTTTTGCTGTATAAAGGTGATTTTTCAAGCTCTTCAAACTCTAATTTAATTGAAATGCTTCATGCCAATTTTCTTAGAAATGGTGTAATAGATCCACATAGTTTGAAGAATATTACTTCAATAATTGAAGTGATACAAAATGTATCAAAGCATGGTAAAACTCTGAATGGAATGAAGGAGGGAATTTTTGCCATAAAATATATTACTGGTGAACTCTATATTGAATGTTCAAATTTTGTCAATCGTGAAGATTATGAAAAATTGAAGAGTACCTTAAGAACCATTAAATCAAAGAATCTGCATGAACTTGAGTCGCTTTATAGACAAAGACTTTCCAATTCATATCTTTCTGAAGAGGGCACAGGTGGAATGGGCTTGATTGAAATAGCCCGGCTCACAAAAAATACTTTTACATTTAGTTTTGTTGAAACAGAGGATAATGAAATATTCTATTCGATTACCATTAAGACTTTTTAAAAATCTAGGATTTCATAGTTGAAACCGATAATAAACAGGATAGTTTTCTGTTTATAAAAAGTTAAAAAAAACGCTAGGATTTATCCTAGCGTTTTTTTAGTCAGCCTATTTGTAACGGCAGATCAATACCTTCAAGGCTTACTAACTTTTTTCTTCAACCTTCACCGATTCAATCTTTTGCGCTACAACCTCAGTAATGTATTTCTCTTGCCCGCTCTTATCGGTATATTTGCGAGTATTGAGTTTACCTGTTACAGCAACTAGTTCACCCTTTTTAAGAAAATCGGTTGATTCGCTTTTTTTGCTTTTCCAGTAAGTAACATTGTGCCAGTTCGTGGTTGTAACCCACTCGCCTTTATTGTTTTTATAGCTCTCGCTGGTGGCAAGACTCATACTAACAAGTGTACGTCCGCTTTCAAAGGTTTTTACTTCTGCATCGCGTCCAAGAAATCCTTGAATCTCTACTTTGTTAATTGTTGTTTCCATCGTTTTATGTTTTAAAGGTTAATTGAAATTTGTTGATGCAAAGTAAAGTCATGATAAAAATACGATTCGGTAGATAAATGGGTATAGTCGATTAAGATTCGTTTGTTGTCGTTTGTAATTGGTTGAAATTATTTTTATTTTTGATTATCAATTTGATAAAAGCAAAACAAATGGATACAAATATTAAGCTTTGTCCTGAATGCGGCGAGAAACTTATCGGTAGAGTCGATAAAAAATTCTGTTCAGACCAGTGTCGTAACACCTTTAATAATCGACTGAATAGCGATGCCAGTAATACTGTACGTAACATAAACAATATCCTTAGAAAGAATAGGAGGATTTTACAGGAGCTAAACAAACAATCTGGAAAAACAATGGTTTCAAAGGATACGTTACTTACAAAAGGCTTTAGCTTTAATTATCATACTCACACATATACAACACAAAAAGGGTATAGCTATATTTTTTGCTATGAACAAGGATATCTGTTTCTTGAAGATAAAAGTCTATACCTATTAGTTACAAGTAAAGATAAGGAGGGTTAACATAACGTTTAATTATCATATCAGCTAAGGCTTTATTTGATTAATTAAATAAGTATTTTTGGAGAGAAATTATATCAACCTAATATTGCTTTTTGATGCTCGGATTTTATTTTGCTTTACCCTTTCTACTATTTGCGCTGTATCGGTTATTCGTTGTGCTTTACAACTATTTTACTCGACCTTATTTGCCAATTGGAACTCCAACAGATAATCCTTTGGTTTCCATTTTTGTGTATGTTCAGAATTCGGAGAAGAGTATTGGAAAACTTTTAACAGGATTGAGCAATCAGACGCATCAAAACTATGAAGTGCTAATCTATAACGACCAGTCAACCGATAAAACGGTTGATATAATTAGCGAGATTTCGGGCGGTGACAAGCGATTTAGGCTCTTTAATGGAAATGATGTAAATAGCGGTTGGCAGCGAAAGAATTATGCCTACGATAAACTAGTTCAACTTGCTAAAGGTCAGTATTATGTATTTGCAGATCCGGAACTAATAATTGATAGTGAGATTGTTGCGAATGCTATATCCCACATGCAGGGTAAAAGCCTTTCGCTGTTGACTATTTACCCAAAACCACAATCGCAAAATTTTTGGACAGGACTGCAAATTTCAGCTTTTCAGCAGATGTTCTTATCCTTGGTTTTAGTAAAATATTATTTAGGAAAAAGGGCAGGAGATAGTTATATTTTAGAAAAACAGTTGATAATTATTGAGGCGAATAATTATCAAACTAATAGATGGTTTGAGAAATTCAAGGATATTGAATCGTTAGAATCAAAAATATCAGATGAAATTCATTTATTAAATCTTAAACACGATTCATTGCTTGGTGATGATAGCTTAACCTATGAAGTTGCCAACTCCGATAATGAAATTACCGGTTATCATATAGACTTAATTACTCGGTTTAACAAAAGCAGAAATGGATTAATTGCCTATGCAATAGCAGTTACATTAGGGCTGTTTATAGCAATTTTTCTATTACCTTTTCCTTTGGTATTCCTTTACATCTTTGCTATTATCTATAGCCGAATGCTTTTAGCAATGCTGTACCAACAGTCGGTAATTGCAAGCATATTACATTTACCTGTCCAGTTTATTGTAATGACACAGGTTTTGGTAAAAGCGATTAAAAAAAGTTGACAGTAATAAGTAGTTGAAAGATACTCACTACTGTCAATTAATTCTCAATTTTTTAGTGGTCTATTTTTTTAAGTTAATTATTCGGATTCACAGGATAACCCAGATCTCCTAATTTCTTTGCGATCGCATTACTGGTAACTTTATCCGTTAAAAAGTTAACTGTTACCTCTGACTTTGCTTGGTCAATATATACCTCTGAGATTCCCTCCATTTGGCTTAAACCATTCTTTACAATATTAACACAACCCATACATTTCATATTGTAAACAATAAATCTTTCTGTTTCCATTGTTTTGAATTATAATTGATTAAACACTTAATTTCTATACTTACAGCATTCTGGTAAGGATTCATACGTTTTGTTATCCGCTTTATACTTTTCAGTATCGTGCCCA